>VAZF01000148.1:4674-5708 GCA_005888425.1 Alphaproteobacteria bacterium | reverse complement strand
ACGACGCTGACCGCGTCGCCGCCCTTGGTGATGATCGGGTGAATGCGGATCGTGTCCTGGTCGTAGAAGCTCTCGCGCTGCGCATGAATGGCGTTCAGAGCGAGCATCGCCGCGGACAGCGCGTTGATGCCGAGCTGCGGCGCGCCGCCGGCATGGCTGGCGCGGCCGAAAAAGCGGATCTGCTTGACCAGCGCGCCGTTCGACGAGTCGGCGATGTAGGAGCGCTTTGACATCTGATCGTGCGAGCCGACATGGATCATCATCGCCATGTCGATGTCGTCGAAATGCCCCTTGGCGACGAGCTCGGGCTTGCCGAGGAGGAACTCGATCTCGCCCTTCTCCTTGCGGCGCAGGCGCTCCTCGACATCGATGAACTCCTCGGCCGGCACCGCGAAGAAGACGAGCTCGCCGGCGAGGTGCTCGGTCGCCCCGATGGCGGAGAGGCCCATCGCGACGCCGAGCATGCCGGCAATTTGCGCGTTGTGGCCGCAGCTATGCGCCGCGCCGGTGTGCGGGTCGGCGAGCGGGTGGTCGGAGGTTCTGAGGCTGTCGAGCTCGCCGATGAAGGCGAGGCGCGGGCCGGGCGTCTTGCCGCGGAGGCGGCCCTTGACGCCGGTCAAGGCGAGCCCGGTTTGCGGCTCGAGCCCGATCGTGCGCATCGCATCGGCGACGAGGGCGGCGGTCTTCTGTTCGTTGAAGCCGGTCTCGGGGTGGTGGAGGATCGTCTCGCCCAATTCGATGATCCGGTTGCCGTTGCGGTCGATCGCCTCGCACACCGCCTGCTTCAGTTGTTCCTTGGTCAATCCGCCCTTGCCGGTCATCCCGCCCTCATGTTCCCGCCGTCCCGCCAGAGCATACCCCGTGCCCGGCCTTGTGTCGGGCATCCACGTCTTTCTTGCTTTTATTCGCGGCGGCTTCAAGACGTGGATGCCCACGGATCAAGTCCGTGGGCTGACGGCCCACGGGACAAGCCCGGCCAAGGGGCTTTTGGTTATGAATTGGCGCGCGGCGGAATGACGATTGGCTGAGATGGG
>VAZF01000148.1:0-4530 GCA_005888425.1 Alphaproteobacteria bacterium | reverse complement strand
GCGTAATTTACGTTTGATTCCTTTCGGTATCAAAGCGTAACATCCCGGTAACGTTAACTTTGCGTTAACAAACCGGCGAGGGGAGCAAGCCGATGAACCTGATCTACCCGAATATCGTCCCGGAGAACAATCTCCGCCTTCCCGATGCGCTGACGGTCCGGCACGGACCGGCGCGGCTGCTTGGACGGTTCATTCTGGAAGCCGACAAGGCGGCCCGCGCGGCGGGTCTGCGGCTCCGGCTCCGGCATGATTTCGACGAGCTCCACCGCATCAACCAGCAGGAAGTCAAAAGCGGCAACTGGTACCCGCTGATCAACATGTTCAATCCGGCATGCGGCGACATCGCGCCGGAAAACGCGTTTTGGCTGTCCGGCGAAAACGAGCTGGGCGAGATCGTGACGACCTTCGCGACCCGCATCTACTACTGGCCCGACACCACTCTGGAAGACGAGGCCGTGGCGATGCTGTATGGGCGCGACGAGGGTCAGCGCTGCATCATCACCGCCGATGCGGCCAAGTTGATCAGCGGCGTCGTCATGAGCAGCGGCGCCGCCTGGGTGCGGCCCGATTATCGCCGCCGCGGGCTATCGCAGCTGTTGCCGCGGATCGCCAAGGCCTATGCCGTGTCGCGCTGGCCGATCGATTGGACATTCGGCTTTGTCACCCGGGTGCTCGTCGAAAAGGGCGTCGCGAGCAGCAGCTACGGCACCGGCCACTACAGCTATAGCGTCTGGTTCCCCGACCTGCCGTTTGGCGAGCTGGTGGTCGCCTACACCGAGGTGCAGGAGGTCTATGACGACCTGGCGAAATATTTGACGACCGATCTTTCCGGGTCGCGAGACTGGAAACTCGCCTCCGCCTCCGCGTCTGCCGCCGTGCCCAGCGGGATCGCGCAAGAGCTGACAAAGATCTCGTCGGACGGCGTCTTCCACGGCAGCATCAACCGCTCGTAGCGGACAAGCCGGCGCGGCTTGCCGGCTTCGTCCTCGTACTGCATCGCCGCGGTGACGACATCGTAGCGGGGCTGCCCCGAACTCGCGACCGAACGGTAGAACTCGGCCACCCAGCCGCCGTAATCCCTGTCGGGCAGGTTCTCGACCTTCTCGCCGAGGCCGTTGACGCGGTATTGGGTTCCGACCCAGCGATGACCGTCGCCGATAAACCGGAAAACCGGCTCATTGGTCGGCGGCTTGACCCCGACGATCGCGGTCAATGGCAGCAATTGCTGACGCACCGTCAGCGAGATGAAACTCGGATCGAAATGCGCGAAGGTCACCCGCCATTTCTGCGCCAAGGGCCGCAGCTGGTTCTCGTCGTCGTGAAAGAGCTGGCCAAAATCCTGCGGCTCGACGATGAACCTCTCATGGGTCGCCGGGGTGAATACCGGCGTGCACAATTCGGACAATCGCGCGACCGTCCGCTCTGCCGAGGATGAAATCTCGGAGTGCCACTCGGTATCGAAATACCTGACGCGGAACAGCTTGATCCCGGCCTGCAGCAATTGCTGCTGCGCCGCCAGGAGCGCCGGCAGCTCGACATTGCGCGGGTGCAGCTCGATTTCGATGATCGACTGCCGGATGATTTGAAACTTTATAAAACCGAGGTTTTTGACCGCGAAGGATATAGCGTCATAATCGGGCGTGGCATCGCCGAGCCGCGCCAGGAATTCCTCGCTGTTCGGAAACACCCACTCGCCATCGGGGGTGACCAGCATGGTCAGCCGTTCCACCCAAGCCTCCTCGCAACCCGGCGCGCGCCACTTTGCCTATCAAACCGTAAAGGCGGAATAGTAAACAACTGATTAATAGTACATTTTAGCAATGTCCCGGGCTATCTGGCGAATGGGCAAATTCACGCGAGCGAACGGGGCGGCGGAAAGGAGCGGCATCGCGCCCGAGCCGTCCGCGGCGACGCTCGCGGCGCGGCGGTTTGCGACGATCGCGGTCATGGTTGCGACCGCAATGCAGGCCGCCGACACGACGATTGTCAATGTCGGGCTGCCGCAGCTGCAGCGCGACCTCGGCGGCGGCTTTACGCTCGGCGCCTGGGTCATGACGAGCTATCTGTGCGCCACCGCGGTCGTGGCGCCGCTGACCGGCTGGCTGCGCCGCCGCTTTGGGACGCAACGGCTGTTCGGCGTCAGCATCGCGGTGTTTGTCGCGGCCTCGCTGCTCTGCTCGGTCGCGCCCTCGGCGGGCGCGATGATCCTCTTCCGCATCCTGCAAGGGATCGGCGGCGGCGTCATCCACCCGCTCGGCCAGGCCATCCTCCTCGACGTCTATCCAAAGGAGCGGCATGGGCGAATGCTGGCGATTTTGGGGGCCACGGTGATGCTCGGCCCGGTATCCGGGCCGGCCCTCGGCGGCATCATCACCGACCTCGCCTCATGGCGTTGGGTGTTCGCAATCAACCTGCCGCTCGGGATCCTTGCGATCTGGGGGGTGCGGCGCATCGCATTCGCGGAAACAAAAACGGTTCCGGATCAGGCGATCGACTTTATCGGGATCCTGCTGCTGATCGTCGGCATCGGCACGCTGCAGCTGTGGCTGGAACGGACCGTGCGCGTCGATTGGCTCCGCTCGCCCGAGCTGTTCAGCGAAGCGGCGATCGTGGTCATCGCGTTCAGCCTGATGGCGGTGCGGGCCCGCCGGCTCGGTCTGCGGATCCTGCGCCTCGAAGTTTTGCGGGATGTGAATTTCGCGCTCGCCGCCTCCTACAACTTCATCATGAGCGCCCTCCTCTTTACGACCATCGTCTTTCTGCCGGCGGTGGCCGAGGGGCCGCTCGGCTACGATGCGACGATGGCCGGTCTGACGATCGTCCCGCGCGGCATCCTGATGATCGCGGCGATGCTCATTGTCGGGCAGATGGTCGGCAAGGTCGACTACCGCATCCTGCTTGCGAGCGGGTGGATCCTGATGGCCGCCGGCCTGGGGCTGCTGTCGCTCATTCCGCCGGTCAACGGCGCGGCCTGGATCATCGCCGGCAGCACATTGCAGGCGATCGGCGGTGGCCTGCTGTTCACGCCGCTGATCACCATCGGGCTGTCGACGCTGCCGCCGGAACTGCGCACCGATGCCACCGGGCTTTACAGCCTGCTTCGCCAGGTCGGCTCCGCCTCCGGCCTCGCCTTGATGACGGGATTGCTGCAAGTCCGCATCCAGGCGCATTTGCCGGCGCTGCCAGCGGGAGCCGCCGGCCAGCCGGTGCCGCTGCCGCAGCATCTGGTCGAACAGGCGACGCTGAAGGCCTATGCGGAATGCTTCCGCGTCATGATGTTGGCGGCCTTGGCTGTTACGCCAGCCGTCATGTTATTCCGCATCCGCTCCGACGAGAGCGCGATCGAGCCGGACGCCAAACCGGCGCCATTACCGCTGGTGCGGGCCGAATAACCGCGGCTTCTGAAAAATGCGTTGAGACGCCGCGTTAAGCGGCGCGTTCTTTGCGACGCTGCGCGAGCCCTGGCATTCACCAAATCGTGCTTTGGCTCGCCTCATTCGACCGCGGATTTACGATCCGCGGGGCGGAACGGTCCCCGCCATCCTGCTGGAAATCCTGCTGTTTCATAAAATCTCCCGAGTTTGATTATTTACGGTTGATCCAGATTGGCATCAAAGCCTAACATCCGGCGATGTTAACATTCCGGTAACAAACCGGCGGATGAGGGGAGCAGGTGATGACCTTGATCTACCCTAACGTTGTTCCGGAGAACAATCTGCGTCTCCCGGACGCGCTGACCGTAAAATACGGCCCGGCGCCGCTCCTGTCGAAATTCGTCATCGAGGGCGACAAAGCGGTGCGGCAGATGGGAATCCGCTTGCGCCTTCGGCATGACTTCAACGAACTTGTCGATATCAACAAGCGCTTAGTGGCAGAAGGTATCTGGTATCCATTGATAAACATGTTCGATCCAGAATATACGAGCTTGCTTCCCGAGAACTCTTACTGGCTTTCCGGAGAAGACGACAACGGTAATATTGTTTTAACATGGGCAGCACGAGTATTCTATTGGCAAAATTCATCTCTTAAAGAAAATGTCGGCATCATGCTGTGCGAAAAGAAGGATAGACCGCGCTCGTGCCAAATGACCCCCGAAGCTGCCGGAGCATTGAAGCAAATCAGTGGCGTTGTGTTCTGGGGCGGCTCACTCTGGATACATCCGGCCTTTCGTCACCGCCGCGTCTCACCCTTGGTCGGCCGGCTTGGGCGCGCCTTCGCGGTGTCCCGTTGGCCGGTAGATTGGGTCATGTGTCTTGTCGAGCACAAGACAGTGAAGGCAGGCCTCGCTGCCGGCTACGGTTACCGGCACCAGATCCGCGGGATTTATTTCCCGGAATCGCAGTTCAAGGATGAAGTATTCGCCGTGTGTTTAACGGCGGCCGAGGCCTACGAGGATTTCGCCGAGTTCATGGCGACTGAGCTTTCTGGATCGCCATACAATGAGGCTTCAGAGGGCTCCTCCTTGAACAACCGCCTGTTACACACGGTCACGAGCATCTCGTCGCCTGACGTCGTCCACGGCAACACCAA
>VAZF01000147.1 GCA_005888425.1 Alphaproteobacteria bacterium | reverse complement strand
CATTCGTCGATCTATATTCGGACCGATCGCGGCATCGAGCGCCCGGAGGATCTGCGCGGCAAGGTGATCGGCGTGCCGGAATACGCGATGACCGCCGCGGTTTGGATTCGCGGCATCCTGCAAGACGAATACGGGGTGCGCGCGGCCGATGTGAAATGGCGCAGCGGCGGGCTGGAGCAGCCCGGCCGCGAGGCGCGGGTCGCGTTAACATTGCCGGCGGAAATCGAGCTGCGGCCGCTACCCGCCGGCGAGACGCTGGCGCAGCATCTCGATGAGGGCCGGATCGACGCTCTGATCTCGGCATTGGCGCCGTCCTGCTTTGGGCATAATCCGGCGGTGCGACGCCTGTTTCCGGACTACCGCGCGGCGGAAGAGGCGTATTTCGAACGGACGCGCATGTTTCCGATCATGCATGTCGTCGGCATCCGCCGCTCGCTGCTCGAAAAACATCCATGGCTCGCCGTGAACACTTACGTCGCCTATCAGAAGGCGAAAGAGATCTGCTACCGCCAGCTCGAGACGATTGGGCATCTGTTCACCACGTTGCCCTGGCCGGTCGAGGAATTGGCCCGTGCCCGCGCGCTGATGGGCGACGATTTCTGGTCGTACGGCGTCGAACCAAACCGGCGGGAATTGGCGGCGATCGGCCGCTACGCCGTCGAACAAGGGATCATCGACCGCCAGCTTTCTCCCGAAGACTTGTTCGCGCCTTCGACCTTGTCGCTGTCGAAGGTCTGACGGCCCGATCCGACGGCGCACCGCCTTTGGCGCGGCGACAGACCCGCAGGCCGTGGGACACGCGGTGACGATGGTCTATCTGTTCTGCTGGGTGCCGTTCGGTCTTGCCGCAGTCTTTATGTTCCGCTTTGTCCGCTTTGCCCTGCCGCGCCCGGCCTCAGCACCTTCTTTTGCGGATTGAGTGCCGCCCTTCCGCGGTATTCGTGATCGAGCAAATCTCCGTCGGCGGCAGCATCCGCCAGACCGCGCCCGTCACCCGTCTACGCTATCCGCGGGTTGATCAGCTCGGTAAGACACAGCTACCCCGAAGGACAGGTGCGGCGAGATCGGGCCATTTGTTAGGTTCGGCTCCGGGATAAGCAGAGCCGCGCTCTGACCCATTCTGCGGCGTAGCTCGGAGTATTCAGAATGCGGGTTCGGCAATCTTTTGATCCCGCTGTCCTTCGCATCGCGGGTGAATTCATTTGGCAGACCTTCCTGATCGGCTTGGTCCTGTTCGTGATGCCACCTTTCGCGACTGCGCCGAGCGCGGAGCAACACGGTGTTGCATTTATCGCTGTCGTCGTCTGGTGCTGCTACGACGGCTCATTTGCTTGCAGAAATTGGCCGCAGGCTCTGCTGGAAGGCGGGATTGGTTCTTCTGGGGAACAAAGCGGACCCAGGCGCTCCTCTTTTTTTTCGGCTCTGCGGAGGGGGCTTAAAGGCATCCGCGAACCCGGGTCGGCCGACATCGTGCATCCCTCAGCACGGCCGCGATCAGCCTCGCACTTCCCTTATCTGACTAGGGTCGGCGCAATCACACCTGTCCAGGAAACGTAACCTTGAGCGGCGTTGCCAGCGTAACCCTTGTAATCGCGGCCTTTCTGCTTCTGATCAGCGTCGTTCAACCGACCGCCGCACGATTACATCTGCCGTACACCGTGCTGCTCGCCATCGTCGGCGTGGCGGTCGGCGGACTCTCGTCGTTCTTGCTCTATACCCCTCTGACCCACCTCTTTGACGACATTGTCAGACCGATCGTCGAACTGCCGATCAGCGCCTCGGTTTTTTTGGTCGTGTTCCTGCCGCTCTTATTGTTTCACGCAGCACTCACAATCGACCTGCGGGAGATTGCGCAGGACGCCGCACTGATACTGACTTTGGCTGTTCTGGCCGTGTTCGCTGCCGCAGCGACGATCGGCTTTGCACTGTCATTCTTCGGAGTGCCGCTGATCCTTGCGATGTTGCTTGGCGCGATTGTCGCGACCACCGACCCGGCGGCCGTTATCGCGATTTTTCGCGATCTCGGCGCCCCGCCACGGCTTACCCGACTGCTGGAAGGGGAAAGCCTGCTCAACGATGCTGCGGCGATCGTCCTCTTCTCGATGCTGCTGGAGATGCTGACCGGCGGCGCGCATTCGAGCTTCGCCGCCCAGATATCGCATTTTGTCGCGGTGTTTCTGGGCGGTCTTCTTGTCGGCGGTATCGCGGGCTACCTGTTCGGCGCGGCTCTGCCGTTTCTCGGCGGATCGCGAATGGCCGAGGTCACCCTCTCGGTAGCGCTTGCCTATGTCGTTTATCTCCTAGGCGAACATGTGCTCGGTGTTTCCGGAGTGGTCGCGGTCGTCAGCGCCGGACTGACCGGCGGCGCGCTCGCGCGGGTCCGACTGCGCCCGGCAAGCTGGCGATATCTCGAACGCGTGTGGGAACAGAACGGCTTCTGGGCGAGTTCGCTGATTTTTGTGATTGCCTCGACGCTGGTGCCGAGACTGCTCCATGGGATGCAGCTGCGCGATCTCTGGCTGCTGCTCGTCGCGGTTGCGGCGGCGCTTGTCGCGCGGGCCGCGGTGCTGTTTGGGGTGCTGCCGCTGCTCAGTGCGTTGCGTCTGAGCCAGAAAGTTAGCAGTGCTTATAAAATCGCGATCACATGGGGCGGGCTGCGCGGTGCGGTCACGCTGGCGTTGGCGTTATCGGTGACGGAGAACGCGGCCCTCGACTCCGACAGCAAGGATTTTGTTGCAGACTTGGCGACCGGCTTCGCGCTATTCACGCTGCTCGTCAACGGGTTGACGCTGCGCCCGGTAATCCGCCTGCTCAAGCTTGATCGTCTATCGCCGCTGAATCAGGCGATCCGCGACAAGGTACTGGCCCTCTCGCTGGCCGATGTGCGCGAAGTCATTCGCCACGCGGCGCAGACATATCGCATCGCGCCGGCGACTGCGCGGGCCGCCAGCCAGCATTATGAACAGCGCATCAAAGAGCTGGAATCGCAACCGGGTTTGGAAAACTCGATCTCCGATCCTGATCGGATCAGGATCGGGCTGATCGCCCTGGCCAACCGGGAGCGGCGCATCATCCTCGATCATCACGAGCAGAACAGCGTCTCGGGCGTCGCCATCGAGCGCCTCTTACGCAATACGAACCTCATTCTCGATGCGGCAAGAACCGAGGACCGGCGCGGCTATGACCGAGCGGCGCGCGCGTTGCTCGCATTTCCGCGGGGATTTCGCATCGCCCATTTCTTGCATCGTACCGCGCACATCGACGCCCCTTTGCGGCGCGAGCTGTCGATCCGCTTTGAGACCCTGCTGGTGCGCCGGCTCGCCCTGGAAGAGTTGGCGGTGTTCACGCAAAAGCGCCTGCGAGCCGTCCTCGGGTCGGCGGCCGCGCAAACGCTTGGTGAGGTGATAACCAGCCGCACGGATGCGACCACCGGCGTTCTCGATGCGCTGCGGCTGCAATATCCCAAGCACGCCGACCACCTTGAACAGCGTTTCCTGCAACAATCCGGATTTCGGATGCTCTCGTCACGCTACCGCCGCCTGTTCGAGGAGGGTCTGATCGGCGGTGAACTGCTGAGTAATCTCGAGCGCGAGCACGAGGCGACCCGATCGCGCTCGGCCAGAGAGGCTCCGCTCGATCTCGGCTTGGAGACTCGGAAACTCATCGACTCGATTGAGGTGTTCGGCGGTTTGAGCGAACTCGAGGCGCTCGTGCGTCTCTTCCGCCCCCGGCTGCTGGTCCCGAATGAAATGCTCATCCGTAAAGGTGAGCGCGGGAGGGCGATGTTCTTTATCTCTTCCGGGGCCGTGGAGGTACACCTCCCGACGCAACGAGTACGCCTCGGGAGTGGCGAGTTCGTTGGCGAAATGGCACTTTTAAGCCACCAGCCTCGCCAAGCCGATGTAGTCTCGCTCGGCTATGGGACCGTGCTGGTGCTCGCGGCGGCGGACTTCGAGCGCTTCCTGACGAAATATCCTGGGGCCAAGGCTGAGGTCGAACGGACGGCGGCGGCCCGTGCGGCCGGTTGATGGGAACACGGCATGACGCGTGAGCCGAGGGCGCGGACCCAGACTTCGCGCCAACTCGGCGCGCGAACGGGAGGAGCAGGATGGCGGAGAAGCTTCGGCTGGGTTTGATCGGCGCGAGCGTCAGGGGAACCTGGTCGTCGCGCTCGCATCTGCCGGCGTTGCAGGCGAGCGCCGACGTCGAGCTGACGGCGGTGTGCACAACGCGCGCCGATACCGCCGAAGCGGCGCGTCAGAAAGCGGCGCTCGAAGCGGGCAAGCACGTCTATTGCGAGTGGCCGCTTGGACAGACAACGGCCGAGGCCGAGGAGTTGGCCGCGTTGGCCAAGGCGAAGGGTCTCGCCACGGCAGTCGGGCTGCAGGCGCGCGTCAACCCGGCCGTGATGTACATGCGCGAGCAGGTGACCGCCGGCTCGATCGGCGAGATCATGGCGGTCCATGTCAGCATGATCCGCGACGGCGTCCTGACCCGGCCGTCGCACCGCACCTGGCAGCGTGACGCCGCGCTTGGCGCCAACACGCTGACGATCGCCAACGGCCACACGATCGATGCGATGCGCTTTGTCGCCGGCGATTTCACGCGGTTGTCCGCTGTCGTGGCGACGCAGGCGAAGCAGTGGCTCGACACCGGCAGCAACAGCTGGCTCGATGTCACCGCGCCCGACAACGTGCTCGTCAGCGGCTGGCTTAAGAACGGCGCGGTCGCGTCGTCGCATGTCGGCGCGGTCCCGTTTGCCGGCAGCGGCTATCGCATGGAGATTTACGGCCGCGAGGGGACGCTGGTCGCTTCCGGAGCGGATTCGCCACAGCTGAGCGAGGTCGTGCTGCACGGCGCCAAGCGCGACGGCGCGCTCGTGCCGATGCCCGTGCCGGAGCGCTTCACTGTCGCTTCCGCCGGCACGCCGTCCGGCGAAGCCTTTAATGTCGGGCAGATGTATGCGCGGTTCGCCGCGGCTATTCGCGCCGGCGACAGCGGCCTGCCGGATTTCGCGACGGCTGTCGAGCTTCACCATCTGGTCGATGCCATCCAGCGCGCATCGGACACGGGCCAGGAGGTGACGTTCGGGTAACCGCTCCAGAACTTGCCGGAATAGCGAGGGCTCAAAATGGTGGTTCCTCTGATCGGCTATCTCGACCGCTTCTCCGCGCGGCCTGGCGAGCGGATCGCCGTCAAGGTCTCCAGTCAGCGGCACGAACCCTACGACGCCGACCTCGTTCGGATCATCCATGGCGATGCCAACCCGGCCGGGCCGGGGCTCAAGATCAAAGAGATAGAACCCGGTTTCGCGGGCCGATATCCATCGCGGTTTCAGCCCGTGCATTCCGGCTCGTGCGGTGTGGTAACAATGCCCGCCCCCATCGGCCTCCCCGATCCGTGCACGATTGTCGTGCGGGTACAGCCTTGGCTGCTCGACGGACGGCCGCAGACGGTGCTGTCGCTCGAACCACCCGGCATCACTCTGTCGGTCGCGGCCGAAGGCGCGATCCTGGAAGCACAAGGCGGGCGGGTCCAGGTCTCGGCGCCGATGCTGCAGCGGCGCTGGTACGAGCTGCGGATCATTGCATCGGCGGGCGCGCTTCGGCTGCGCCAGACGGCGTTGCAGCGCAGTTGGGGCGTCGCGGATTCCGGCGAAGCCGAGATGCCGGGAAGCATAGGTGCGGTTCCAGGGGTCGTGTTCGGCGCGCGTCCAACAGTTGGCGCACGCTCGCATGACAACCCGTACTCGGCTTTTTTCAACGGACGGATCGAGGATCCGGCCGTGCTCGAAGGCGCCCTCCTCAGCGGGGCGCCGATCGACCCGAGTCAAGCCGAATGCCTGGCCTGGTGGGATTTCGGCGCGGGGATCCCGACCGATCGGATCATCGACCGGGGTCCGCACGGCCTCCACGGCCGGTTGCGACATCTGCCGACCCGCGCCGTGCGCGGCTCCTACTGGACCGGCGACGAGACGAGTTGGCGGCACATGCCGCGCCATTATGCGGCGATCCATTTCCATGACGACGATCTTTACGATTGCGAATGGGAGACCGATTTCGAGATCGAGATCCCCGAGGGCATGCCGAGCGGCGTCTATGGCGTGCGGCTCCGCTGCGGCGAATTGCAGGACATCGTGCCGTTCTATGTCCTGCCGCCGCGGGGGCGCACCACAGCGCCGATCGCCTTTCTCGCTTCCACCTTCACCTATCAGATCTACGGCAATCATCAGCGCGGCAATCTCGACGACGCGTTCCGCAACCGTCAGGCCGATTGGGGCGCCTATCCGTGGAATGCCGACGATCACCCCGAATATGCCGGCTCGACCTATAACAAGCATTCCGATGGCAGCGGCATCTGCTATTCGAGCATGCGCCGGCCGCTCCTCACGATGCGGCCCGGCTACATCACCTATGTCGATAACCGCGGCTCGGGGCTGCGGCATTTCCCGGCCGATACGCACCTGACCGATTGGCTGACGGTGAAGGGCATCCCCTTCGACGTCATCACCGACCATGATCTGGATCGCGAGGAGGTGTCGCTGTTGCGGCCGTATCGGGCCGTCGTCACCGGTTCGCATCCCGAATATCACACCCCCAACACGCTAAACGCGTTGCGGGATTACCTCGGCAATGGCGGCCGGCTCGCCTATCTCGGCGGCAACGGGTTTTACTGGCGCATCGCCAACAGCGCCGCGATCCCGGATGTGGTCGAGGTCCGCCGCGCCGAGGGCGGCATCCGCGCCTGGGCTGCCGAGCCCGGCGAGTATTTCCATGCGCTGGATGGCGCTTACGGCGGGTTATGGCGCCGCAATGGCCGGCCGCCCCAGGAACTGTGCGGTGTCGGCTTCTCCGCCCAGGGCCTCTTCGAAGGCTCCTATTATCGCCGCATGCCAGGCGCTGAAGATCCGACAGCCGCGTGGATTTTCGTCGGCATCGATGACGAGGTTATCGGCGATTTCGGGCTGTCGGGCGGCGGTGCTGCGGGTTTCGAGCTCGACCGCGCCGATGTCGAATTGGGAACGCCGCCCAACGCCTTGATCCTCGCGCGGTCGGAGGGTCATCAGAAGCATTTCGTTGCCGTTCCGGAAGAGCTTCTGACTCATGTCACGACAATCACCGGCGAGAAGCCAAAAGCGCTGATCCGGGCCGAGATCGTCTATTTCGAGACGGTCTCGGGGGGCGCCGTGTTTTCGACCGGTTCGATCACATTTTGCGGCAGCCTGTCTCACAGCAATTACGACAACAATATCTCCCGCATGCTGGAGAACGTGCTGCGGCGGTTCGCCCAACCGTAATTTCAGTGCTCAAACCCGAAGAGCGCCTGCGCATTGTGATGCAGGATCTTGTCGGTGTCGGATTTCGGCAATCCGAGCCGCTCGATATACGCGAACGTCTCCTTGTACGCCTCGTAATCCTGCAATACCGGGTAGTCGCTGCCGGTCACCAGATGATCGGCGCCAAACGCTTCGAGCGCGCAGACAAACGCCGCCTTCGAGCCATAGCAGACCGTGTCGTAATAGAATTTCTTCGCGGTGACGCTCGGCGCCTCGGCAAGGTTGGGGTGGCCGCTCTGGTTCTGTCCTTGCTTGTCGAGCCGGTTCAGCAGCATCGGAATGGGCCCGCCGAGATGCGGCACGATAAACTTGATGTTGGGGTAACGGTACGGGATCTGCTTCGCGATCATGTGCAGAACAAAGGTCGCGTCCTCGAGCGAGGTGCCGACCGACGCACGGTAATTGTAGTCGACGATGAAAGGCGAGCAGATCCCCGATCCCGACGGGTGCACGAACAGCACGGCGCCGCGCTTGTTCATCTCGGCATAGATCGGCTCGAACTCCGTTTCGGCGATCGAGCGGCCGAGGCAGGTGATATTCATGTTGACCCCAACGCAGCCGAGCTCGTCGAAGCCGCGCTCCATCTCTTTCAAGGCCGCATCGATATGCGGCAATGGCAGCATGACATAGGAGCTGATGCGGGCCGGGTGGCGGCTCGCGAAATCGGCATAAGCATCGTTCAGCATCTGCTGAATCCGAAAACGGGTGCCGTGCCATGCCGCGCTTCACCGGCAGGTGAACGGGGGACGCAAACCGGTCGCCCATGAACTCGCTGAAATTCCGCGGCGTGTAGTGCGCATGGACATCGCAGATCATCGAGGGCTTCCTTCCAGATCGAGCTGCATTCCGGGATGTGATCTACTGATCGGTCATCCCGGGCGACGAGAAGTACGTCTAGGCTAAGCTCGCTCCCGCCCTCGGCCTAGGATCATGTTGCGCCGCATCGGCTGCCAACGAAAAGGGCCCGGCCATCTCTGGCCGAGCCCTCGTCGATTGGTGGAGCCAACCGGGATCGAACCGGTGACCTCTACAATGCCATTGTAGCGCTCTCCCAGCTGAGCTATGGCCCCATAAAGCAGCGCCCGCGCTGGCGCCGGGCGGGTGAAAAATTAGGAACGCCGGGAGGCGGCAGCAAGGGGAAAATCGCGCCCCCTCCGCCGCTCAGGGTTCCTCCTCCTCGACATTCTCGATGACCTCGGCCATGTCGTCCTCGTCCTCGCCGAGCTCGGAGGCGTCCTCGATCAACTCCTCGTCCTCTTCGTTCTCTTCGAGCGGCACGCCCTCCTCTTCCTCCTCCGCGGGTTCGGCCTCGGTTTCGACGTCGGCATCGATCTCTTCGGCGCCGACCGGCTCCAGCTCCTTCTCGACCGGCGGAGCCGGGCGTGACCGGCGCGACTTCAGAAAGGCTTCAGGGTCGAACGGCGTCGAACATTTCGGGCAGACGATCGGGTCGCGCGTCATATCGTAATAGCGCGTCCCGCAGCTCGGGCAGATACGCTTCGTACCCCATTCGGGTTTGGCCACGGTGGCTCCTTTAAATCAGATCTCGGGTAAATCAGCCTCGGGCAAGCGAGGATTGCGGGCGCGCCATTGCCACAGGAGCCGCCGCCTGTCAAAAGCAATGACAGGACGGCGCGCGGTATTCGGCTGCGGCATATGGGCTAAAGCGGGCGCGCCGGCAAGGGTTGTTTTGCGAGTCGCGGGTTATGCCTGACGATAGCGCTCATCCAGCCGCCGCGGCGCGCCCGCAAGCGCTCGCCGCGGGCCGCCCGGCAAAGCCGCTATCGGGACGGGTCGCCGTGCCCGGCGACAAATCGATCTCGCACCGCGCGCTGATGCTTGGCGGACTCGCGGTCGGCCGCACCGAGATCAGCGGTCTCTTGGAAGGCGAGGATGTGCTGGCGACCGCCGCGGCGTTGCGCGCGATGGGCGCCGACATCGTGCGCGAGACGGACGGGCGTTGGATCGTGCACGGTGTCGGCCTCGGCGGCCTCGCCGAGCCTGCGGATGTCATTGATCTCGGCAATTCCGGCACTGCGGCGCGGCTCCTGCTCGGCATCCTCGCGACGCATCCCTTTACGAGCTTTGTGACGGGCGACGCGTCATTGCGCAGCCGCCCGATGGGCCGAGTCATTACGCCCCTGTCGCAATTCGGTGCGCATTTCTTGAGCCGCGAGGGCGGACGCTTGCCGCTCGCGGTGACCGGCGCAGCCAATCCCGTGCCGCAGACCTATCGTCTGCCGGTGCCCTCGGCGCAGGTCAAATCGGCTGTGCTGCTGGCGGGCCTCAACACGCCTGGCGAGACGACGCTGATCGAGCCGCAAGCGACCCGCGATCACACCGAGCGCATGCTGGGTCATTTCGGCGCGACAATCAGGGTCGAGCCCGATGCCGGCGGCGCCCGCCATATCACGATCGAGGGCTATCCCGAGCTGACCGCGGCGCCGATCGCCGTCCCGGGCGATCCGTCCTCGGCGGCGTTCCCGCTCGTCGCCGCGTTGATCGTGCCCGGTTCCGACGTGACGATTACCGGCGTCGGCCTCAACCCGACACGCGCTGGCCTGATCGCGAGCCTCAAGGAAATGGGCGCCGATATCGCGCTCGAAAACCAGTGCATCGAGGGCGGCGAGCCCGTTGCCGATCTGCATGTCCGCGCCGGCATGCTAAAGGGCGCCGACATCCCGCCCGAGCGCGCGCCGTCGATGATCGACGAATATCCGGTCCTCGCCGTCGCCGCCTCCCACGCAAGCGGCCGCACCATCATGCGCGGCCTCGCCGAATTACGCGTCAAGGAAAGTGACCGCCTCACCGCGATCGCGACGGGGCTCGCCGCCTGCGGCGTGCGCGTCGATGTCGCGGGAGACGATCTGATTGTCGAGGGAACCGGCAAGCCGCCTGCAGGCGGCGCTCGCATCGCGACGCAGCTCGACCACCGCATCGCGATGGCCTTTCTCGTCTTCGGGCTCGGCGCCAAGCAGCCCGTCGCGATCGACGATGCCCGGCCGATCGCGACGAGCTTTCCCGATTTCGTACCGCTGATGAACCGCCTCGGCGCGCAATTTACCAAAGAGGGTTGATCGAATTTGGGGCTGGGTTGATCGTGTCAGCGGTGCCCGGTGTGCGACTCGGGCCAACAGGGGAGGCGGCAATGGCGACACAATGGCAACTCACCGGCGATTACTTCGAGAACTGCAACTGCAATGT
>VAZF01000146.1 GCA_005888425.1 Alphaproteobacteria bacterium | reverse complement strand
GGCAGGACACCTCCTTCGTCAAGATGGCGGGGATCTCGCATAAGCTTGCCGAGATCGTCGGCAAGGACCCGGCGGTGGCCGGCGTCCTCTACTTCGCCGGCGCGTCCGCCTTCAACCCGACCGAGAACACCGCCCGCGTCTTCATCCAGCTGAAGCCGCATGACGAACGCGCGCTGACCTCCGATCAGGTCATTCAGCGGCTGCGTCCCAAGGTGGCGGCGGTCGAGGGTGCCAAATTCTTCATGCAATCGGGACAGGACATCAGCGTCGGCGGCCGTCTCAGCCGCACCCAGTATCAGTACACGCTGACCGACACCGAGAGCAGGGAGCTGAACCATTGGGCGCCGATCGTCGAAACGGCGATGCAGAAACTGCCCCAGCTGCAGGATGTCGCCTCGGACCAGCAGATCGCCGCGCCGCATATGGCGGTCGAGATCGACCGCGACGCCGCGTCCCGGCTCGGCCTATCGGCCTCGCTGATCGATGAGACTCTTTACGACGCGTTCGGCCAACGCCAGATCGCGACAATGTACACCTCGACCAACCAGTACAAGGTGATCCTCGAGGTCCAGCCGCAATTCCAGGACGACCCGTCGGCCTTGTCGAAGATCTATGTGTCGGGGCCCAACGGAGTCCAGATCCCGCTCAGCAGCTTCGCCCGCTTCACCTCGAAGATCGAGCCGCTGATGCTGAGCCATCAGGGACAGTTCCCGGCGGTGACGATCTCGTTCAACCTCGCCCCGGGGGTGGCGCTCGGCGAGGCGGTTGATCGCATCCAGGCGCTGGAGCGCGAATTGCACCTGCCGCCGACCGTCACCGGCTCCTTCACGGGAACCGCGCAGGCGTTCCAGGCCTCGTTATCGTCGACGCCGCTCCTTGTCGCCGCCGCGATCCTCGTCGTCTACATCGTCCTCGGTGTGCTCTATGAGAGCTACATCCACCCGATCACGATCTTGTCGGCGCTCCCGTCCGCCGGTGTCGGCGCGCTCTTGGCGCTGATCCTCTGGCCGCGGTCGGGATATTCGCCGCCGGGCAGCTTCAACCCGCTGGAGCTGTTCGATCCCAGCGCCAAGATCCCGGCCAACTACGAGCTGACCGTCATCGCGATTGTCGGCGTCGTCCTATTGATCGGCATCGTCAAAAAGAACGCGATCATGATGATCGACTTCGCACTGACCGCCGAGCGCTACGCGGGCAAGAGCCCACTCGAAGCAATCCACGAAGCCTGCTTGTTGCGCTTCCGCCCCATCATGATGACGACCTTCGCGGCACTGTTTGGCGGGTTGCCGATCGCGATCGGCGGCGGCGCGGGCTCGGAATTGCGCCGCCCGCTCGGCGTCGCAATCGTCGGCGGGCTCCTCGTGTCGCAATGGCTGACACTCTATACGACCCCCGTCATCTATCTCTATCTCGACCGGCTGAGCCGTTGGCTCGGCGGACGCAAGCGGCAGCCGTCGCGCATTGCGGAGGTCTTGACCGACCGACCGCGGCCCGGCCTGGTGGAGGATCCGCATGTCGCCGAATGACCTCGTGCCGATCGCGCGGGCGGTCGAGGCAGCCGAGACGCGAGCGGCAGGCCGGCTCGATGCCACCGCGTTGCAGCCGAATATCGGGGCTCTGATGCACGATGTCGCACGCCTGATGCGGCGGCGCTTCGAGCGCCGCACCCGGCAGACTGGCCTCTCGATCACGCGCCAGCAGGCGCGCGCGCTGTTGTCGGTCGCCCGCAACGAAGGGTTGAGCCAAGCGGCGGTCGCGACGTTGCTCGACATCGAGCCGATCGCGCTGGTGCGCCTTCTCGACAGGCTGCACGAAGAAGGGCTCGTCGAACGGCGGCTGCACCCGACCGACCGACGCGTCCGCACGTTGTGGCTGACGCCACTCGGCTGGATCGTCGTCGACCGCATCCTGGCAATCAATGCGCAGATCCGCGAAGAGGCCTGTGCCGGGCTGAACCCCGCGGCGCGCGAGGCGCTGTTGCAAACGCTCGATCACCTCAAATCCAATCTCCTGATGGGCGAAGAGAGCGAGACCGCAGCAGCCGAGTAGCCGCGGCGCGATTTTCGATCTGCCCAGCCGAGCAAACCAGAGGGTGCGCTTCATGCCCATAACTGTGCTTTACCCCGAAGCCCGCCAACAGCCTGACGATCTGGAACGCGGCATTTTCGGTCGCGATGTGAACCTCGTGAAACGCGACACCGGGGCATTGTCGGAACTTTCGGGTGCCGATTGCGCGGAGACCGACGGGCTGATGATCATGGGCTTCGGCGTTACCGGCGCCGATCTCGAACGGTTCCCGCGATTGCGCGCGATCGTCCGCATGGGCGTCGGCTACGACAGGCTCGACCGGCCCGCCGCGGCGGCGCGCAACATCCTGATCTGTAATGTCCCCGATTACGGCACGACCGAAGTCGCCGATCATGCGATCGCGTTGGCCTTGACGTTGCGGCGTGGCATCCTGCTGCACCACGAAATGCAGCGGAAAAACCCGCCGGCGCCGTTCCGATCGTTCCAGAACCCGATGATCGAGCGCTTGGGCACGCAGACCTTTGGGATCATCGGGCTCGGGCGCATCGGCACGGCGGTCGCGCTCCGCGCCAAAGCATTCAATTTCCGGGTCGTGTTCTACGATCCCTATCTGCCGAACGGCGCCGAGCTGGCGCTCGGGGTCTCCCGCGCGGCAACCCTCGAAGACCTCCTGCGCCAGACCAACACGCTGTCGATCCACGCGCCGCTAACGCCGGAAACCAAGGGCTTGCTCGGCCGCGAGCAGTTCGCGCTACTGCCGAAGAACGCGGTCGTTGTTAACGACGCGCGCGGTGCGATCATCGACATCGACGCGCTCTATGACGCGCTCAAGGACGAGCACATCGCCGCCGCCGGGCTCGATGTGCTGCCGGTCGAACCGCCGGTCGAACCGATCCCGAAGCTGCTCGCGGCGTACCGGGCAAAGGAGCCGTGGCTCGAAGGCCGGCTCGTCATCACGCCGCATTCGGCCTGGCTGACGCCGCAGAGCTGGGAGGATACGCGGCGCAAATCGGCGGAGACGATGCGCGCCGCGCTGTTGACCAATCAGCCGCAGAACGTCATCACGCCACAGATGTATTAGCGGCATGAACCAGCTCCGGGGAGGAGCGGACGAAGACGGTGATGCACCGGCTGCATTTGTTGCGCCATGCCAAATCGAGCCGCGATGATGGCGAGGACCGCGAGCGACGGTTGAGCCGGCGCGGCCGCGATGACGCGCGCGCGGTCGGGCGAAGCCTGCCGGCGGTGCTCGGCGCCCTCGATCTCGTTCTGTGCTCGAGCGCGCTGCGCACCCGCGAGACGGCCGAGCTCGTGCTCGCCGGCTTCGCGCCGCTGCCGAAGATCCTGTTCGAGGAAACCCTGTATCTCGCCGGGCCGGCCGCGCTGCTGCGGCGATTGGCACAGCTCGACGAGAGCGCGGGCGCGGTGCTGGTCACCGGCCACAACCCCGGACTGCACGAGTTGGCGCTGGCGCTCGCCCTGTCGGAGGGGCCGGCCTACCGCGCTCTGGCGCAGGGCAAGTTCCCGACTACGGCGCGCGGCAGCCTTGCCGTCGAGGGGCCTTGGTCCGCGCTCGGGAAGGCGCGCCATCGGCTGACCGATTACGTCACGGTCAAATCGCTGGACGACAAGGAATGACTGGCCCAGGCTGAGCGGGCGCAACGGCGCGGGAGGACCGATGGACGCGATAGCGGACGAGGCGATGGCCGACGACAATCGCCTGCCGGCAGATGTCGAGAGCCAGCCGCTGGTGCGAGCCGCCGCCGGGCTGCAACCGCTCTTGCGCGAGCTGCACGACGAGATCGAGCGCGAGCAGCGCTTCCCGCGCGCGCTGGTCGAGAAGATGCGCGAAGCCGGGCTTTACCGCATGGTCATCCCGCGCTCGCTCGGCGGATACCAGGCCGACGCGCTGACATATTTGCGAGCCGTCGAGCTGATGGCCGAGGGCTGCGGGTCGGTCGGCTGGAATCTCGCGAATAACGGCATTGTCCAGCT
>VAZF01000145.1 GCA_005888425.1 Alphaproteobacteria bacterium | reverse complement strand
ATCAAGGGAGAACCCCGGCTCATATCTGGGTCCGAATGGATGGTTCCCCCTCACCCCGGCCCTCTCCCCGTAAACGGGGAGAGGGAGAGCTTGCAGACCGTTCGGAGATTAGCTTTCGAAGCATTTGTTTTGCAGGCTGAGCTGCGTTCCCTCTCCCCGCTTGCGGGGAGAGGGACAGGGTGAGGGGCCTGATCAGAAATCCATTTCCAGCGTGTAAAGCCCGCCGACGATGCGATCGACCGCGAAAACGATGCCGCGGTCATCGACGAACACGTCATTGATCTGGCACTGGCCGTTCCTGGCCTCCGGAATGTGCGGCACGAAATAACCGACTTCCTTCGGCTGGTAGGGGTTCGTCACATCGAACGCCCGGAGACCGCCGCCGAAGAACGTGCCGAGGACGATGTCCTCGCTCTTCCAAGAGCCCTCTTTGGGCAGGTTCTCCCAAAGATTGTGCGCGCCGTAGCGGCCGCCGCTGCGGGCGAAGGTCTCGACCGGCGGCACCGGGCAGGTCGCGATCGACACCGGGTTTTCCTCGGTGCGGTTGTCGACGATCCAGATCAGCTTCGGCCAATCGGCGCCGTCAAACCGGGTGCATTCGTCGCTGACGACGAGCAGGTCGCGCGAGAAGAACGGCACGACGGTGTGGGTGAAACCCGGGTTCGGCGGATGATAGTCCCAGCGCGAGATCATCTTCGGATGCGCCTTGTCGGCAATATCCAGATTGATCATGCCGCCGTCGATATAACCCATGTACACGCGGTCGGGGCGCTCGGGATAGACGTTCGTGTTGTGCGGTCGGAAGCCGCTGTCGAATTCGGGATGCCGCACCGGCGGCGCTACATTGTCGCCCTGCTGCGTCCCGGGCAGCCACCAGCGTCCCACCTCGACCGGCTTCGACGGGTTGCGCACGTCGATGCACTGATAGAACTGGTCGTCCTTGGGATGCGTGGGCTTCGAGTCGGCCGAACCCGAGCTCATATGGATGTATTCGCCGTCGGTAAACCATAGCTGATGCACGCCGCGCGAATTCGGCCCGGACCTGTCGAAAAAGCTGATGCGCTTCGGGTTTTCCGGCGTCGAAATGTCGAACAGTTCGAAGCCCGCCGGCTGCAATCCGGGCTGCGCGGTCTGATAGGCGACGGCAAGGACGTCGCCCACCGTTTCGAGCGAATTCGAGCGCATCTGCGCATGCGGCAGGTCGGCGCGCGCGACGATCTTCAGCTCGCGCGGGTCGCTGACATCGACCGCAGTGAAATTCTTCGGCGCGCTTTCATGCGCGAGCCACAGGATGCGGCGGCCGTCCTTCGCGAACTGCATCGACATGCCTTCGCCCATGCCGCCGAACCCCTCGAGCGAATTATGCCCGAGCAGTTTGAAATTCCAGGTCAGCGAACCGTCATTTGTCCGTCCGCTCTCGGCCATTCCTCTCTCCCCAGCGCTGGTTCTTGCGAAATCGTAGCCGCGCCGGCCCGCCAAAGTCCATGCCGCACGAAATTGCCGTTTCTTCCTCATCCCGGCGCAGGCCGGGATGACGACTTGCTGAGGCTATTGCGCAGCTGGGGGCGTCGGCTTTTCCGAGCTTTGTTGGCGCGAAGGACGCGCGGGCTTGGCCGCGGGGAGCGGCAGAGGCGCGGGCGGGAGGCTGGCGGGCGGGGTCGGGCGGCTCGGGGCTGTCGGCCCAGTGATCACATCGAAATCGTCGCGGGGCATGGGTCTGACCTCCTGTGGGAGGCCGCTCCATCTCAAGCGGACATTCGACAAAACGAGGATCGAAAATACGAAAGCCGCCTTTGGATGGGGCGGCTTCGGTTGAAACGCTGATGCGCGAACCTAGACCGCCGGTCTGTACCGGCGGTACCAAAATCGCCCAGAGTTATGGGCGGCGCTGTGGCCGGCGGCCGGCCTGTTCTCGATCATCGCGCTAAACTTAGGCGCGAGCGCCGACCGGCGCAAGCGGCGACATGCCACAGCTTCCTCGTCGGCCTACGCCTCAGCGGCCGAGATGCGCGTCGCGGCGCTGGTATAGCCCGTCATCGGCATAGCCCATCGCATCGGGCCGTCCCTTGCCGAGCATGACCTGGAAATACACCGGTTCGAGGCTCTCGTTCTGGAAGCCGTGGATGACCCCAGGCGGGCAGGCGATGCATTCCCAGGGCCCCAGCCGCTGCCGCACTTGCCGGCCGGTCTCGTCCTCGATGAAGACGGTCAGGATGCCTTGCAGCACAAAAAAGATCTCCTCGACCTCGTGCGTGTGCGCGGCGTTGCCCTGGCCCGGCGGGCAATAAATGACGCTCAGCGTGAAGGCGCGCGGCGGGATGACGCTCGGGTCGTCGTGCTTCCCCGAGCCGCCGGCGCCGATAAAGCGGTGCTGGGCGCGGCGGTAGCCGTCGATCTTCGCGTCCTCGAAGGCCTCCCAATCCGGGATTTTGTCGCGGAACCGCCCGATATAGCGCTCGGCGATCTCGTCGAGCGACAGCGAGGCGATCTCGGGCGGCATCTTGTGGCGGGCGGCAGCCATCACGGTTCTCCGTCAGCGAACGGGCTGCATGTTATTTCAGTTGGTCGGCGACCTTGTCGAGCCCGGCCTTGGCGCAGGCCTCGTCCTTGTCGCCGCCGGGCGAGCCCGACACGCCGACCGCGCCGATGACGTCATCGCCGACCTTGATCGGCAGCCCGCCGGGGGTAGCGCTGATATTGCTGAGCCACAGCGCGAAACCGGGCGCGTTTTCCTTCTGCCGCTGCCCGAACTCGCCGGACGCCGTGCGAAACGTCCGCGCCGTATAGGCCTTGCGAAAGCTGTTCTCGATCGTGTGCGGCGAGGCGTCGTCGCCGCGCAACTGCACAATGAGCTCGCCGGTGCGGCCAATGACGGCGACGGTCACGCGGTTGCCCTGCGCCTTGCAGGTCTCGCTCGCGGTCGTCGCGATCGCCAAGGCCGTCGCGAGCGACAGATCCTTGTGGTTCACCAATTGCGCTTGCGCCGCAGACGCCAGCACAGCGGGCAATACAAAACCGGCGGTCAGAGAAAGGAATTTCATTAGCGTGCTCCCGTAAAAGCCCCTCTCTCGCATCACGGGAGAGGGAGGGGCCCGTCGCGCAGCGACGGGAGGGTGAAGGCGTTTGCGAGCTGTTACCCTCACCCGCCTCCGCGCTTCGCGCTCAGGCACCCTCTGCCGCAATGCGGGAGAGGGATTATCGGCGTCATAATTTCAGCAGGCGGCGGGCGTTGCCGTTGAGCAGTTTTTGCGTGTCCTCGGCCGACAGCGGCAAGGTCTTGATCCACTCCGCGCCCGGCGGGTTCTCCATGAACGGGTAGTCGATCGAGAAGATGATGCGGTCGATGCCCATCTCCATCATGCAGCAGACCAGCGCCGGGTCGGAGAAGAAGCCGCTCGTCGTGATCCAGAAGTGCTCGCAGAAGATGTCGCGGAACGTCGTCTCGCTCATGCTCTGCCGCAGCCCGTGGCTGAGGCGCCAGAGATAGAACGGGATGCCCTCGCCCATATGGCCGAGGATGACCTTGAGACCGGGATAGGCGTCGAACACGCCCGACAGCACAAACCGGATGCCCTGCG
>VAZF01000144.1 GCA_005888425.1 Alphaproteobacteria bacterium | reverse complement strand
GCCATCTCGGAGCCTCGCTCTATCTGCGGGAGATCGAAACCCGCGAGGACGGCCCGCCGCCGCCGGTCAATCTCGCCGCCGAGAAATGCCACGGCGATTTCCTGCGCGGCCTGATCGAACAAAGGCTGGTCGCGGCCTGCCACGATGTCTCCGACGGCGGCCTTCTCGTGGCAATCGCGGAGATGGCGATGGCCGGGAGCCGCGGCGTCGCGCTCGATCCCGTGCCGTCAGCCCTGCCTCGAAATGCCTGGTGGTTCGGCGAGGACCAGGCACGGTACCTCGTCGAAACTGACGATCCCGACCGCTTGTTAACCCTAGCGCAGCAGGCCGGGGTGCCCTCAGGGCCGCAAACGAGGCTTGGCTACCGGGCTATATGGCGCAGGGTTAGCGCCGCACAGCCGGGAACCGGGGATCGACCGATGGCGATGGACGCGGCGATGATCGAGCGACTGATCAAGGAGAGCCTGCCCGACGCGCAGGTCTCGATCGAGGATCTGCGCGGCGATGGCGACCATTACGCCGCGCATGTCGTCTCGGGCGCCTTTCGCGGCAAAAGCCGGGTACAGCAGCACCAGATGGTCTACCAGGCCTTGCGCGGCCGAATGGGCAACGAATTGCACGCGCTCGCTTTGCAGACGAGCGTTCCGGACGAATAGGTCAGACACGCAACCACAGGCCGCAGCCCCCGCTGCGGCCATTTTTCAGACGAGGACCAAGATGGACATTACCGTACAAGACCGCATCCGCCAGGAGGTCACCGACGCGCCCGTCGTGCTCTTCATGAAAGGCACGCCGGTTTTTCCGCAATGCGGCTTCTCCGCAGCCGTCGTGCAGATTCTCAGCCATATGGGGGTTAAGTTCAAAGGCGTCGACGTGTTGTCGGACCCGTCGGTGCGTCAGGGCATCAAGGAATTCTCGAACTGGCCGACCATCCCGCAGCTTTATGTAAAGGGCGAGTTCGTCGGCGGCTGCGACATCATCCGCGAGATGTTCGAGACCGGCGAATTGAAGCAGATGCTCGAGGAAAAAGGCGTTTCCGTCCGCGCCTAGCAGTCGCGGGCGCTGATCGCCCGCAACCCCACAGGAAAAGTTGAGCGCACCGCTCGCGCGAATTGCGCGAGCCCCTGATGGTTGCGCGGAATTTTTGGCAACCTTGGGATGTTCACGAGGACGATTGAGCAACCGCCCTCAACCGGTGTGAGGTGGGCATGCCGGCGCAACACATTCTGCTCGTCGAGGACGATCCCGATCTCCTGTCTCTCCTGACCGAAGTGCTGGAGGATGCGGGTTACCGCGTTACCGCCGCCTCGCGCCGCGACCAGGCCCGCCGGGCCTTGCGCAAGTCCGATGTCGACCTCTTGGTCGCCGACTCGGTGTTGCGCGGCGGCAATGGCGACGATGTCGCAAAATCGGCCTCTCGCCGCGGCTTGCCGATAATCATGATGAGCGGCGAGCCCGACCGGATCGCCCGCTTGACCGGCGGGCCGATGCCATTTCTGCAGAAGCCATTCCGCGCTACCGCCCTCGTAAGGCTCGTCAGACAGCTATTGCCGTAAAGTCAGCCGAGATCGGTCGGCGAGATCAGTCAGCCGCCATTGCGAAGGCGCTTCCCCGCGCTTCCACCCGTTCCGCGAGTTTCTCAAAGCTGTCGGCCAGCATCAGCAGCTTGCGCCGGCTTTCCGCGAACCGCGTCTCATAGGCAAGGACCCGCAGTTTCGCGGCCTGGTCGCGGTATTCCCCCGCCCTCGAATTGAACCGTTCAATCATTTTGATACCTATACGCACTCCCCCGCGCCGCAAACCGCGAGCCCCGCCAAGGGTTCCATGCCGCGACAGCCCGCCGCAGGCTGATCAAGAGCGACCTTATTTCCTGGGGCCTCGCGCGCTTGTGTTCCAGGGGTCTTTGACTATAGTGCGCGGCTCCCTTGCCGGCCCGGCATCGCTGGACCGGCTCGGCCCGACGGGCATTGTGCTGCGGGCCAAATCAGCCGTAAGGGATCATTACGATGCCGCTTTACGAGAATGTGTTTATCGCGCGCCAGGACATCTCCGGCGCCCAGGTGGACGCTCTGGCCGACGGCTTTACCCAGCTGATCGCGGAACAGGGCGGCGAGATCAAGAAGCGCGAATATTGGGGCCTGCGCAATCTCGCCTACCGCATGAAAAAGAACCGCAAGGGCCATTACGTCCTGTTCAATATCGAGGCGCCGCCGGCGGCGATCGCCGAGCTCGAGCGCACGATGCGCATCAATGAGGACGTGCTGCGCTATCTCACCTTACGGGTCGATCAGCTCGAGGAAGGCCCCTCGCCGGTCATGCAGAGCCGTGGTAGCCGCGAAGACCGGCCGCGCCGCGACCGCGATCGGTACGAGCGCTACGAGCGAGAGCCCGATGCGCCGCCCCTAGCCGAGCGTGCCGAAGCGGCCGTCACCGAAAAGGCGGAGGCATAAATGGAAAGCCAGAGCGCAGGAGGCGGACGCGATCGCGCCGCAGCCGCCCGGCGTCCGTTTTTCCGCCGACGCAAATCCTGCCCGTTTTCCGGGCCGAACGCGCCAAAGATCGACTACAAGGATGTGCGGCTTTTGCAGCGCTTTGTTTCCGAGCGCGGCAAGATCGTGCCGAGCCGCATCACCGCCGTCTCGACGCAGAGGCAGCGCGAGCTCGCGCGGGCGATCAAGCGGGCGCGGTTTCTCGGCCTCCTCCCCTATGTCGTGAGCTAAAGCGCAGCGGCTCGGCCCCCCGCTCCCCCCGGTCTAGCGATGAATCGGCTGCTGATAATGACGATCGCCGTTCTCTGCGGCGGCGTCAGCGCATGCCTTTACCTCGCGCTGCTGTTGAGCTCGCCGGGGGCGATGATCCTCGTGTACCTGACGCAGTTGCCGCTGTTCTTTGCCGGGCTGTGGTTCGGGGTCGCCGCAGCCGCAATCGCCGGTCTCAGCGGCGCCGCCGTGCTGTTCGCCGCGAGCGATCTGTTGGCGGCCGCGATCTTCGCCGCGCTGAACGCGGTGCCGGTCGTCGTGCTGGTGCGCCAAGCCTTGCTGGCGCGGCGCGATACCGAAGGCGCGGTCGTCTGGTACCCGCCAGGCCGCCTGACGCTGTGGGTGGCCGGGCTCGGGATCGGCGGGATCGGGGTCGCGCTGTTACTGCTCGGCGGGCCGGAGAGCTTGCAGGCGACCCTGCGCGATGTCATCGGGCGTGCGCTCGACCGTCTGAGCGAAAATACCCTGCCCGACCGAGACCGGGTGGCCGCGACGCTCGCCGCGCTGATCCCCGGCATCGCGGCGGCGTCCTGGATGGTCATGGCGGTCATCAACGGCGCTCTCGCGCAGGGGCTGCTTGCGCGCTTTGGCCTCGCCTGGCGGCCCTCGCCTGACTTGGCGCAGCTCGGCCTGCCACGTTGGCTGACGGCGGCGCTCGGCCTCGCCGCGGCCGCTACCCTGGTCGGCGGGACCTGGCGCTTTCTCGGGATCAATCTGATTATCGCGCTATCGGTGCCGTTCTGCCTTGGCGGGCTCGCGGTAGTGCATGCCGCGGTGCGGCGGCTGCCGCATCCCGGCATGGCGCTGATCGCTTTCTATATGTTGGCCGGCATGTTCGGCTGGCCCCTTTTGGCCGCTGCGGCCCTGGGCCTCGTCGAGGCCTGGCTCGGCTTGCGGCGGCGTCTCGCCCCTCACGGAGTACGGATCGATGGTTGACGTCATTCTGCTGGAACGCGTCGAAAAGCTTGGCCAGATGGGCCAGATCGTCAAAGTGAAGCCGGGCTTCGCGCGCAATTACCTCCTGCCGCAAAAGAAGGCGATGCGCGCGACCAAGGAAAATATGGCCTATTTCGATACCCAGCGCGCTCAGCTCGAAGCCAACAATCTGAAGCGCAAGGGCGAAGCGCAGGAGATCGGCGTCAAGCTCGAAGGGCTGACAGTCGTGCTGATCCGGCAGGCCGGCGAAAGCGGCCAGCTCTACGGCTCGGTCATGGCGCGCGACATCTCCGACGCCGTGACCGCGGCAGGCTTCACGGTCGAGCGGAGCCAGCTCGTCCTCGACCGGCCGATCAAAACCTTGGGCATGCATCGCGTCCGCGTCATGCTGCATCCCGAGGTCGGCGTCACAGTGACCGCCAATGTCGCGCAGTCTCGGGAAGCAGCGCAGCTGCAGGCCGCGGGCATCAACCCCCTGGCAATGCGCGAGGACGACGAACGGGCGCAGCCCGCGCCAGAAGGGCTAGCCGCCGAGCCGCCATCGGCATGATCTCGGCAGGCGCGGGGTAACCTCTTGAAAGCGCCCCGCAACTTCCTGGATAGTAGCGCGCCATGCTGCTCGCCTCGGCCCTCCCCCGGTTCATCCGCATCGGCCGGCTCAGCCTGATCGACGCCGCCGGGAAAACACACGTCTTCGAGGGCTCGCCCGGCCCGTCGGCTTCGGTCCGCCTGCATGATCCGTCATTACACTGGAAATTTTTGCTGAGCCCCCGGTTCTATGTGCCGGACGCGTATATGAACGGCGGCCTCACCATCGAAGAAGGCAGCCTCTACGATTTCCTCGATATCCTAACGCTCAATGAGGAGGGTTCACCCGGCGGCCGCCTGATGCGGCTCGGCGATATCGCGGGCCGGGTTCTCCGCTCTATCCATCAGTACAACCCGGTTCACCGCGCGCGGCGCAACGTCGAGCACCATTACGATCTGTCCGACCAACTCTACGAATTGTTCCTCGACCGCGACCGCCAGTATTCCTGCGCCTATTTCCAGTCGCCGGAGGACGACCTCGAGACAGCGCAGGCCAACAAGAAGCGGCACATCGCGGCCAAGCTGCTGCTGCGCCCGGGGCAGAAGGTGCTCGACATCGGCTCGGGCTGGGGCGGGCTCGCACTCTATCTCGCCAGCGAATGCGGCGCCGAGGTGACCGGACTGACCTTGTCGCAGGAACAACTCAAAGTGGCGCAGCGCCGCGCCGCTGCGGCCGGCCTCTCCGACCGCGTGCACTTTCATCTGCGCGACTATCGCGAGGAACGCGGCGAGTATGACCGCATCGTCTCGGTTGGCATGTTCGAGCATGTCGGCGTCAATCAGTACGGCGTGTTCTTCGACAAGCTGAATGCGCTGCTGAAGCCGGACGGGGTTGCGCTGTTGCACTCGATCGGCCGCATGGACGGGCCCGGCACGACCAATCCGTGGATTCGCAAATACATCTTCCCCGGCGGCTATTGTCCCGCGCTGTCGGAAGTCGTGCCCATCGCGGAGCGGCGGCGGCTGTGGATCACCGATATCGAGGTCCTGCGCCTGCATTACGCGGAGACGTTGCGCGCGTGGCGCGTGCGGTTTGAGCACAACCGCGAGCAAATCCGGACGCTCTATGACGAGCGCTTCTGCCGGATGTGGGAGACCTATCTCGTCGGCGCCGAATTATCCTTCCGCAACCAGGGTATGCTGGTCTTCCAGATGCAATTAGCGAAGACGGTCGACACCGTGCCGCTCACGCGCGACTACATCACTGATTGGGAGCGCGCGCACGGTGACGCCTCGGAGAACCGCGCCGCCTGATTTTTCAAACAACCCCCTCCCGCTCTGCGGGAGGGTTATTTATGTCGTCCCCGCCTTTCACAGCCTGTGCATCGAATAGCCGACGCGGCGAGGCAACCGTCGGTGTATCCTGCCGGCGATGCAGACAACCATCACGCCGCTGCGCGAGCCTGATCTTGAGCGCTCGCCGCAGCCGCCCGCCAACGTCGAAGCCGAGCAGGCGCTGTTGGGGGCCATTCTCATCAACAACGCGGCGCATGGGCGCGTCGCCGAGTTCCTGTTGCCGGAGCATTTCGGCAACGCGGTGCACGGCCGCATCTACGCCGCGATCTCGCGGCTCATCGAGCGTGGCCAGATTGCCAACCCGGTCACGCTGAAAAACCTGTTCGACCAGGACGGCGCTCTCCAGGAGATCGGCGGCGCGCAATATCTCGCACGGCTCGCCGAGAGCGCCGTCACGATCATTAATGCCGAGCATTACGGACGGACGATCCACGACCTTCATCTACGCCGTGAATTGATCACGATCGGCCAGGATGTCGTGACCGACGCGTTCCAGCACGATCTCGATGATCCGGCGGTCGAGCAGATCGAGCGCGCCGAGCAGAAATTGTTTGAGCTGGCAACGGCGGGCGAAGCGGAAGGCGGGCCGCAGCCTTTCGCGCGCGCGCTGACCAGCGCCATCACGATGGCGGAAGCCGCGTTCAAGCGTGACGGCAAGACGGTCGGCGTCGCGACGAACTTTGTCGATCTCGACAAGAAGCTCGGCGGGCTGCATCCCTCCGATCTGATCATCCTCGCCGGCCGCCCGTCGATGGGGAAGACATCGCTCGCCACAAACATCGCCTTCGGCGCCGCAAAGGCCTATCGCAGCACGCGCGGGCCGGACGGCCGCCTGATCGTCGAGGACGGCGCGGTCGTCGGCTTCTTCTCGCTCGAAATGTCCGCCGAGCAACTGGCGACCCGCATCCTCGCCGAGGAGTCCGGTGTCTCGTCTGACCGCATCCGCCGCGGCGAGGTCAGGCGCGAGGATTTCGACAAATTCGTCGCGGCCAGCCATCGCCTCGCCAGCGTGCCGCTCTATATCGACGATACGCCGGCGCTCTCCGTCGCCGCCCTGCGCACCCGCGCGCGCCGCCTCAAGCGTCAGCAGGGGCTCGGCATGATCGTCATCGACTACCTGCAATTGATGCGTCCCTCGGCGCAGAGCCGCGCCATGGAGAACCGCGTCCAGGAAGACTCCGACATCACCCGCGGCCTGAAAGCAATCGCCAAGGAATTGGAAGTGCCGGTGATCGCCTGCTCGCAGCTCTCGCGCGCCGTCGAGCAACGCGAGGACAAGCGGCCGCAGCTGGCGGATCTGCGTGAATCCGGCTCGATCGAGCAGGACTCCGACGTCGTCATGTTCATTTTCCGCGAGGAGTATTACCTGTCGCGGGCCGAGCCGACGCATCGCCCGGAGGAGACCCCGGAAAAATTCAACGACCGCTACGAGCGCTGGAAAGAGCGCTGTGAGGCGTCCTATGGCCTCGCTGATGTCATCATCGCCAAGCAGCGCCACGGCCCGATCGGCACCGTGAAGCTGCATTTCGAGGCCGAGACGACAAAGTTCGACAATTTCATCGGCGCCGAGCAGCTCCCGGCGGAGCTTTAGCATCCGGGCGAAAGCCGGGATCCACTGTTCAGCCACTCCGTCGCTTGAGAGGTCGGTCCCGCTTTCGCCGGGACTCCCAGATTTACAACTCGAAGCGGGCGCGAGTTCGGCAGCGGCAACGCGCAGCGCTTGCCGCTGGCAACCTTGTCGCCGTAGAAGCACGCGATGTCCTCTGATCCCGCCGCCCGCGCCGGCGCCCTGCTCGAGATCGATCTCGGCGCGATCGTCTCCAATTGGCGTCTGCTCGCGGAACGGGCAGCGCCGGCGCAATGTGCCGCGGTCGTCAAGGCCAATGCCTACGGTCTCGGGGCGGCGCCCGTGACCCGCGCGCTGGCGGCGGCCGGCTGCCGGCTGTTTTTTGTCGCGACGCTCGACGAGGGCATCGCGCTGCGCGCCGCGCTGGGCCCAGAACCGGAGATCGCCGTGTTCAACGGTCCCCTCCCCGGCACTGCCGCCGAGTTTGCCGCACATCGCCTGATCCCGGTGTTAAACGAGCCTGGTCAGATCACGGCCTGGACGGGCCAAAAAGCTTCTCCCGCGATCCTGCATGTCGACACGGGCATGTCGCGCCTCGGGCTCTCCACACGGGAATTTACCGGGTTCGCCGATGAATTGCCGAAGACCGGCATCGTCTGGCGCGCAATCATCAGCCATCTCGCTTGCGCCGACACGCCCGATCACGCGCTGAACGAGCAGCAGCGCGCCCGTTTTGCCGCCGCAACGCACCGTATGCCCGGCGTGCCGGCGAGCCTCGCCGCCTCTTCCGGCATTTTTCTTGGTCCGGCCTATCACTTCGATTTCGCCCGCCCGGGAGCGGCGCTCTATGGCGTCAATCCACAGCCCGGCCGGCCCAATCCGATGCGGCAAGTCGTTCGCCTATCAGGCAAAATCCTGCAGGTCCGTGAAATTGACAGGGGAGAGTCGGTTGGCTACGGTG
>VAZF01000143.1 GCA_005888425.1 Alphaproteobacteria bacterium | reverse complement strand
CGCCGCGGCCCGACCTCGCCTTCCTCGATCGAGGGGAGGAGAACGGTCCGGCGGCGCAGATCGCCGGCTTCCGCGCCTATCTCGACCTGCACCCGAACCCGCGGCCGGTCCTCGAATGGGCGGCGCGCTGGCTCGAAACCCACATCCCGCCGCCGCTTGGCCCGGTGCTGTGCCACCGCGATTTCCGCACCGGAAATTACCTGCTGGAGGGCGCCGAGTTGACCGGCGTCCTCGATTGGGAATTCGCCGGCTGGGGCGACCCCGACGAGGATATCGGCTGGTTCTGCTGCAAGGGTTGGCGCTTCGCCCGGCTCGACCGCGAGGCGGGCGGCATCGCCGCGCGTGCACCATTCTATGCCGGTTATGAGGCCGCATCGGGCCGCCGCCTCGATCCCGAACGCATCCGGTATTGGGAGATTTTCGCCAATCTCCGTTGGGCGATCATCGCCCTGCAGCAGAGCGATCGTTACCTGATCGGCGGCGCGCGCGATCTCTCGACCGCGATCATCGGCCGCCGCGCCGGCGAATGCGAGTTGGAGCTGCTGTTCTTGCTCGATACCGCAGGACCGCCGGCTTCCTGCCCGGCTGCCGGCGAGATGCCGGCGGTCCAGAATCCAGCGCGCGACCTGCCGAGCGGCCTCGAACTCGCCGAACTCGGTCGTCGGCTGTTGCTCGACGAGTTGCTCCCGTTACTGCCGCCGGAGCGCCACCGCGAGGCTCACCTGATCGCGACCGCCATCGCAATCGCGCACCGCGAAGCTGGCACCGGGCCGATTAACGACAGTTTTGGCCAATTGGCTGAGTTTTATGAATCTGCCCAATCAGGACCGCGGCCGTCCCGGCCGCATCAGGGCGGGCGAGACGCCCGCGGTCCAGCCGACAGGCTTCTCCGCCGTTTCGCCCTCGATCTGCGCAACGGAGCCTTCGAAACCTGCCCCTCGCAGGAATGCGCGGCCCGCGTGATATTATGGCGGATGACGATCGCCAGGCTGCGCGAGGCAAACCCGCACTTCCTCGCTGCCCACGGCTTCGAGTGACGGAATTGCGGCCCGATCGGGCCGGGAGCAAAGAACGTGTCTCAGGATAGGGTGCGCGACGCCATCGACGCCTTCGCCCGTGGCGAGATCGTCGTCGTCACTGATGATGACGACCGCGAGAACGAAGGCGACCTGATCCTTGCGGCGACGCATGCGACGCCCGAGAAGATGGCGTTTATCATCCGCCACACCTGCGGCATCGTCTGTGCGCCGGTCACCGGCGAGATCGCGCGGCGTCTGCATCTCGCGCCGATGGTCGCCGATAGCGACGCGATCCACGGCACCGCCTTTACGATCTCGGTCGATTACCGTCACGGCACGACGACGGGCATCTCGGCGGACGACCGCACGGCAACGATCCGGGCGCTCGCCAACAACAATACCGGGCGCGCAGATTTTGTTCGGCCCGGCCATATCTTTCCGCTGATCGCCAAAGATGGCGGCGTCCTGATGCGCTCGGGGCACACCGAGGCGGCGATCGATCTCTGCCGTTTTGCGGAGATTGAGCCCGTCGCGGCAATCTGCGAATTGGTCAATGACGACGGCACGGTCATGCGTGGTCCGCAGATCGCTAGCTTCGCCAAGAAGCACACGCTGAAGCGGATCTCTGTCGACGATCTGATCGCTTATCGCCAAGCGCGTGAAAAGCTTGTCACCCGGGTCGCCGAGTTCAAGATCGAAACCGAGATCGGCGAATTCATGGGCTATGCCTATGTGACGCCATTCGACAAGGTGCACCATTACGCCTTTGTCTACGGCAAGATCGGCGACGGGCGGAACGTGCCGACTCGGCTGCACCGTGCCAATGTCGTCGAAGATGTGTTCGGCGGCGCCCAGACGATCCATACCGCTCTCGGCCGCTTCAAGAAATCGGGGCGCGGCGTCCTCGTTTATCTGCGCGACGGTACCTCGGGCGTGCCGACCACCGCGATTGCCGAGGAGACGACCCCGTCCGAGCTGGAACGCAGCCGGCAATGGAAGGATATCGGACTCGGTGCGCAGATCCTGCGCGATTTGCGGGTCAGCTCGATCCAGCTGCACGCAACCCGCTCGCGCACCTATGTCGGGCTCGCCGGGTTCGGCATTGAGATCGAGTCGACCGAGGCCCTGGAGGAGGCCTCGGGGCACAAGCTCGTTATCAAGGAAACGCGGCAACCGCGCCGGGTGATCGACTGCTGACCGGCATCGAGAACGTGAAAGAAGATGGTCTTGAAGGAGACGATTTGACCGTCATCCCGAGCCGCATCGCGATCGGCCGATTGCACTACGCCTGGGTCATCGCTGCGGTGATCTTTGTCGTCGCGCTGCTGACCGCGGGCGTGCGCGCCGCGCCCGGCGTCCTGATTGTCCCGTTCGAAGCGGAATTCGGCTGGTCGCGCGCCACGATCTCCTTTGCGATCGGCGTCAATTTGTTGCTGTACGGCGCGGTCGGTCCGTTTGCCGCGGCGATCATGGACCGCTTCGGCGTGCGACGCACGATGAGCCTGGCCCTGGCGGTGACCGGCTGCGCTGTCGCGCTCACTCCTACCATGCACGAATCGTGGCAGCTTCTCCTGCTGTGGGGCGTCGTCGTGGGTCTCGGGACCGGCTTTCTTGGCTGGTATCTTTCGGCCTATATCGCGGCCCGCTGGTTCCGCGCCCGCCAGGGTGTCGTCATGGGAGTGTTGACCGCCTCGAATGCGGCCGGTCAGCTGGTTTTTTTGCCGACGATGGCGTGGCTGACCGCCAATGCCGGCTGGCGGACCATGTGCCTCGTGCTGACCGCGATCGTCATCGGGTTCGTGCCGGTCCTGCTGTGGCTGATGCGTGACCGGCCTGAGGATCTCGGGCTTGCCCCGTACGGCGCGACGCAGGCCGATCCGCCTGCGCCGCCGGCCGGCAATCCCATAACGGCGGCGTTTCGGGGATTGAGCGAGGGCGCCCGGTCACGCGATTTTTGGCTGCTGGCGGGCAGCTACTTTGTCTGCGGCGCCTCGACCAACGGGCTGATCAGCACGCATCTGATCCCGGCCTGCGTCGATCACGGGCTGACCGAGGTTGCCGGCGCCAGCCTGCTCGCGACGACCGGCTTGTTCGCGTTTCTCGGCGGAACCGCGTCGGGCTGGCTCAGCGATCGCTGGGATAACCGGTTTCTGTTGTTCTGGTACTACGGGCTGCGCGGCCTGTCGCTGATGTACCTGCCCTTTGCCTTTGATATGTCGTTCTACGGGCTGTCGCTGTTCAGTATTTTCTACGGCCTCGACTGGATCGCCACTGGTCCGCCGACGGCGCGCCTGATGAGCGGCATCGTCGGCATCGAACGGACCGGGATGATGATCGCCTGGATCACCGTGATCCATCAGGTCGGTGGCGCCGGAGCGGCTTTCCTCGGCGGCATGATGCGGATCTCGTTCGGCACCTATCTCGAAGCCTTCATACTGTCGGGCTTGTTGTGCATCGGCGCGGCGCTGGCGGTGTTGTTCATCGGCAGCGATCGCAGGCGTCTTGAGCCGGCTGTGGCGCCTTTGCCGGCCTAGCTATTCGAAGCGGCGGTAC
>VAZF01000142.1 GCA_005888425.1 Alphaproteobacteria bacterium | reverse complement strand
GCGGCGTTTCTTGAGGGAACTGGTCGGGTTGGTGCGCCAGGAGCATCCCGGCGCGCTGGTCAGCTACGCCAATTTTCCCTCGACCGAATATCTGACCGTCGATTTCACGGATTTCCTTTGCTTCAACATCTACTTGCACGAGGAGACGGCGTTCCGCCGCTATATCGCGCGGCTCCACAATCTTGCGGTCGACAAGCCGCTCGTATTGACCGAGTTCGGCATCGACTCGATGCGCAACGGCGCGGACGAGCAGGCC
>VAZF01000141.1 GCA_005888425.1 Alphaproteobacteria bacterium | reverse complement strand
CGTCGCACGAAATGTCGGGGCCGAGGCGGCGAGCGGCGAGATCGTCGCCTATACCGACAGCGACTGCGTCGCCGACCCGGACTGGCTGACCTACCTCGTCGCCAAGATGGAAACGAGCAATCTCGCGGCCTGCGGCGGACCCAACTTTCCCCCTCCCGAGGACAGCCTCGTGCCGGCGGCCGTGGCAGTGTCGCCCGGCGGGCCGACGCATGTCTTGATCAGCGACGAGATTGCCGAGCACATTGCCGGCTGCAATATGGCGTTCCGCCGGGACGCGCTGCTGGCGCTCGGCGGCTTTGACCCGGTCTACCGCGCGGCTGGTGATGACGTCGACATCTGCTGGCGCTTTCAGGACGCCGGCCACACGATCGGGTTCAGCCCGGCGGCGATCGTCTGGCATTTCCGCCGCAACACCGTCGGCGCCTATCTCAAGCAGCAGCGCGGCTATGGCAAGGCCGAGGCGCTCGTCTATGCCAAGCACCCGTTTCGCTTCAACCTGTTCGGGCAGGCGAAGTGGCTCGGCCGGATCTATGGCGACCTGTCGGCGGCGCTGCTCCTATCGCGCAAGCCCGTCATTTATTCCGGTGTGTTCGGGCGCGGCCTCTTCCAGACAATGTATGAGCCGCCGTCATCATTGACGGCGCTCTTGCCGCTCACGTTTGAGTGGAGCTTGGCGGCATTGCTGTTGGCGCCGGCGGGCGTCATCGTTGGCGGCTGGTTCTGGCTCTTGACAGTGCCGCTGCTCGCGACCTGGGCGATGTGCGTCAACGGCGCCATGAAAGCGCCGATCGATTCGCGTTTTTCAGGCGCCAAGGCGCGCGCGCTGGTGGCGCTCTTGATCTATCTCGGCCCGCTGCTGCGCGGATGGGAGCGCCTCAAATGGCGCGTCAAGACGATGCAGGCCGAGGATCATGTCGGCCTGCCGGCGGTCGAGCAGCGCGCCCGCATCGATTGGCCGGCGCGCACCTTCACCCTGTCTTATTGGAACGAGTTCGGCGGCGACAAGGAAGCGCTCCTCGCCGGGTTGATGGATTTTCTGCTGCCGCAGAAATATTTCGTCGTGCCCGACACCGGTTGGAGCAAGTGGGACCTCAAGATCTCCCGCGGGTTGTGGAGCCGGGCCTTTGTCACCGTCTGCACCGAGAACCATGGCGGGCCGAAGCGGCTGCTGCGGGTGCGCTGCGCGATGCGGATGTCGAGCCTCGCCCGGGTCTTGCTGCGCGCCTGCGCCGCGATCACCGCGGCGGGCCTGATCCTCGGCTCGCCGATTGTCGCAATGAGCTTTTTACTGCTCGGCGTTGTTAACCTTGGCGTTGTGGGATGGCAGCTCGCCACCTTCCGCCGGTTGATGCACCGCATCATCGAGGCGGTGGCGCAGCAGGCGCAGCTGATGCCCGCCGATCCGATCGGCCGCGTGGCGCGGCCGATCGGCGCGCCGCGCACGGTCTGAGGCGGCGCCGGGTCCAACCCCGGTCCGGTCTGCGGAGGGCCCGCGATGGTCGCCAAGTTCCTGCCCTACCTGAAGGCACATCGCTGGCAGGTCGCCTGGGCCCTGGCGCAGGTCTTTCTGATTGCCGGCTTCGAATTGTTGAAGCCCTGGCCCCTGCAGATCGTCATCGATTATGTGCTCGGCGGAAAGCCCCCTCCCGGCATCGCTCCGCTCGATCCGCTGTTTTCGTTACCGGCCCCTTTGCTGCTGCTGGCCGCCTGCATCGGCCTCGTCATCCTCAATCTAGGGGCCGGCGCGCTGACGCTGCTGCACAATTACACGACGATCCGGGTCGGCCAGAACATGGTCAACGATCTGCGCAGCGACCTCTATGCGCACCTTCAGCGCCTGTCGCTCGCCTATCACAGCCGCCAGCGGGTCGGCGATCTGATGTACCGCATTACCGCCGACAGCTTCGCGGTTCAGACGATGATCATGAACGGCGTGCTGCCGATCCTCTCGGCGGTGATCCTGCTCGCCGGCATGCTGATCGTGCTGTTCCCGATGGATCCGCTGCTGACCTTGCTGGCGCTGACCATCGTGCCGATCCTGTTTGGCCTGATTTCCGCCTTTAATCGCAAGATCGTCGAGGTCGCGACCGAGGTGCGCGATGCCGACGCCCGCGTCTATTCGCTCGTGCAGTGGGGCATTGCGGCGATCAAGGTCGTGCAGGCTTTTACGAAGGAGGAGGAGGAACACCGCCGCTTTATGGGCGCCAGCCGCGAAAGTCTGCGGGCAACGTTGCGGCTCTACAATTGGCAGACGCTCTATTCCGGCGCGGTCAGCATCGTCATCGCTGGCGGCACGGCGGTCGTGGTTTATGCCGGCGCACGGGCCGTCATGTCCGGCACGCTGTCTCTCGGGCAGCTGATCATTTTCATCTCCTACCTCGCGCAGCTCTACGAGCCCATCAACAAGATCACCCAGAGCTGGGGCCTTATCGCCGGCGCGCGCGTCGGGGCGAGCCGCGTCTTCGAGGTCTTGGATACCGAGCCTGATCTGAAGAGCGGCCCGCGCCAGTTCCCGTCCCAGGGCGCGCGGGGCGCGATCGCGTGGGAGAATGTCAGCTTCCGCTATCGCCCGGACACCCCGGTCCTGAACGAGATCAACCTTACGGTCGAGGCGGGCATGCGGGTGGCGATCGTCGGCCAGACCGGCGCCGGCAAATCGACGATGCTCGGGCTGCTGCCGCGGTTCTTCGATCCGACAGGCGGGCGGGTGACGATCGACGGCGTCGATATTCGCGAATACCAGATCGCGTCCTTGCGCCGGCAGATCGGCATGGTCTTGCAGCCGCCGCTGATCTTCCCGCTGTCGGTGGCCGACAATATCGCCTATGGGCGGCCCGGCGCCGATTATGCGGCGATCGAGGAGGCTGCTCGCCTCGCCCGGATCCACGACACGATCGCCCGCATGCCGGAGAGCTATCAGACGCAGCTCGGCGAGGCCGGCGTTATCCTGTCCGAGGGCGAGAAGCAGCGCATCACGATCGCGCGGGCGCTGCTGCGTGACGCGCCGATCCTGATTCTCGACGAGCCGACCTCGGCCCTCGATGTCGAGACCGAAGCCCTCGTCATGCAAGCCGTCGAACGGCTCATGCAGGGGCGCACGACCTTTATCATCGCGCACCGTCTCTCGACCGTGAACCGCTGCGACCGGATCCTAGTGTTGCGCGACGGCATCATCGCCGAGCAGGGGACGCTGACCGAATTGCTGCGCCTCGGGGGCATCTTCGCCGATTACTACCGTACGCAATTCGCCCAGGAGGCGCGGTCCGAGAGGCCCCAGCCGGTCCCGGCCTGATCGGGCTCGGATGGGAGCGTTGCCGATCTGCAACGCTGGCTGTTGCCGATTTGCCGCCTTCGTTTAGGTGATCCTCGCGCCTCGACCAATCACCAAGGCCTCGTGCTGCAGCGCACTCAGTACAGTTTTCGCGCCGAATCAACATCGGCCCCGCGGCCGGCAATCTCTGCTCATCTACATGTCTTTTCTGTTGAGCACTTAACTTCTGATTAACCCATTTAATAGTCTAGCGCTCTCCACTTAAACGAAATTATAGACGAAAGGTTTGCGCACAACGAGATTTTCTGTTGCGCACCGTGGAACCAGAAGCTAGGGTCGATCGTGCGTTGGGGGATGCCGCGCGCCGGTCATGCGGGGTGGGGAGCCGGACGAAGATCCGGTCTTCAGAGCATAACGGCGGCGGCGCCCCGAATAGGGGTTTGGGGACCTTGTCGTCTGGTTCGGCGCTCGCCGTCGGACATCGCGGCTTGGATACTGCGGGGGAACGGGGTGACCGATCTGTTGCGCTGGGGGGGCGAGCTCCTCCCCACTCGATCGTTTCGCGCTGTCGCAAAACGCGTGATTGACACGTCAAGCGCTCTGCTCAATTCGACCGCGAGCAGCGGGTTCGATCTGGGCCGGAGCGCCGCCGGAGCCATGTCGGCCCGGCCGCAGCAGATAGCGGCATGCGCCTCAATCGCGGTCCTGCTCGGGACCAGCGCCTATTGCGGTGTGGGCTATCTCAAATTCAAGCACCTCGCCGGCAGCGACCGGACAGCCGCCGAGCGGGCCGAGCGCGCCAATGCCGATCTGCAGACCGCTCTCGACCGGATGCGCAACGAGTTGGCGCAAACGCAAGCCCGCGTCGAGATCGTGAACGATGAGGCAAAGCGCCAGGTGGCCGCATCTGACCAAGGCAAGTCCGATCGCGTCGCGCAGCTGACCCGCACCTTGGAGCAGGCGCAACGCGATCTGCATCTGGCGGATGCGCAGCGGGCCACGCTCGTTGCCCGGCTCAGCAAGGAAGCGGCAGAGTTCGCCGATGGCCGCACCAAGCAATCGCAGGCCGAGAGCGGCCTCGACCAGACTCAGAAAAAACTTCAGCAGGTGACCGCCGAGCGCGACAAGGTTGCCGCCGAGCGCGACCATCTGCGCGGTCGCATAAACGAGCTCGAACAGAAATTGTCGCTGTCGCAGACCCGGCAGCCGTCACGGCCCGTCGCCGAAGCTGCTCCGGCTGCTGCGGCCCCGGCCGCGGTGGCTTCCGCGCCCCCGCCGGTCCTGCATTTGGCGCCAGCCGCCGAACAGCCCCGCCAGGTTGCGGTCGTCATGCCCAGCGCGCCGGCCGCCGAGGCGCCCCGGACGGCCGCCGCGCCGATGCCCGCTGCACCCGCAGTCGCCGCGGTCGATCGCGGCGCCTTTGCGCAGATCGAGCGCGTGCTCGCCTCGACCGGGGTGGATGTAAAACACATGTTTGCCCAGCTCGGGGTCGAGCGCGGTTTGGGCGGCCCGTTTATCGCGCCGCCCGCCGGCCAGACCGCGGCGACGATGAGCCCGGAAAAGACCGCGGCATTGCGCAATTTGATCAAGACGCTGCCGGTAACGGCGCCGCTCGAGAGCTATGAGCTCGGCAGTCCGTTCGGCGTGCGCGGCGATCCGATCAATGGCCATGCGGCCTATCACACCGGTGTCGATCTGCGGGCGCCGTACATGACCCCGGTCTACGCGACCGCGGCCGGCGTCGTGACCTATTCCGGATATCGTGACGATTACGGCAAGGTCGTCGAGATCGACCACGGCAACGGCATCTCGACCCGCTACGCCCATCTGCACCGCCAGACCGTGTCGGTCGGACAGCGTATCGCCGGGCATAGCCAGATCGGCTTTCTCGGCAGCACCGGCCGCGCGACCGGCCCGCATGTCCATTATGAGGTGCTGGTCAACGGCGAACCGCAGGACCCGGAGAAATTCCTCGGCCTTGCCCGAGTCGTCGCCGCCGTTCAGCGGTAGCACGTACTCGCGCTGCGGCGCGGTTCGGCGGACGCTTCTCCCTTTTCTCGGCTGCGTAGCCATGCGATGAAAAAACATCGCGGCGATGACGCGCGCCATTGCGGGGTGACGCGGGCGGTCGCCGTTTCCGCATACCGCGGCCGGACCGGAGATGCTGAAGAGCAACGGAAAGGGTTTCGAGATACCGGGCGTCCTGTGGCGGCGCGAACCGGCGCGCGAGCGACTGCCGCTGGTTCTGGATTCCCCGCATAGCGGCTCGGTGTATCCCGACGATTTCGGTTTCTGCTGCCCGCTCCCGGTGCTGCGTCGCGCCGAAGACGCCTATGTCGACGAGCTATACGAGCTAGCGCCGGCGCTGGGCGCGACGCTGATCGGAGCCTTGTTCCCGCGCAGCTATCTCGACCCCAACCGCGCGCCGGACGATCTCGACCCGGGCATGCTGGCCGGCCCGCTTCCGCCATCGTTCAAGCCGCGCCCGGTTACCCGTGTCGGCCTCGTGCGCCGGCACGCCCGGCCCGGCGTCCCGATCTATGACCGCAAGCTATCAATTGCCATTCGATGCCGTCAAACGGCAGCCCACGCGACGAGCATGGCGATTTTGTGCTGGGCGACCGCGACGGCACGACCTGCGCGACGGAATTTACCGATTTCATCGCGAGCTTCCTGCGCGGGCTCGGCTATGACGTGCGCGTCAACGAGGGCTATAAAGGGGTCGAGATCGTGCGCCGCCAGGGGCGTCCGGGCGAGAACCGCCACAGCCTCCAAATCGAGGTCGACCGCTCGCTCTACATGGACCAGCGCACGTTGCACCGCCTGCCCGGGTTTGACCGGTTGCGCGCCGATCTGACGCATCTCGTGCAGGCGGTCGGCGACTTTGTCCGCGCGCGCCTGTAAGGTTCGCGATACAACAAGGGGAGACGAACATGGCAAAGATTCCGAAGACGCTGCAGCCGCATATCGACACCGCCTTTCCGGCCAATGTGTGCCTCCTAGGTTCGGTGCTGCCCAACGGCTATGCGCAGGTGACGCCACGCGGCGGCACGATGGTGTTCGATGACGAGCACATCGCTTTGTGGGAGCGCGGCAAGGGCTCGACCAGCGCGAGCATGAAGGATGGGACACTGCTCACGGTGTATTTCCGCAAGCCGCAACTGCGCGAAGAGGGCGTTCTGCCGAAGGGCGGCATCGCGCGGTTTTACGGAAAGGCCAAGATCTACAAAACGGGGCCGGTCTACGAGGAGGTGTGGCGGCGCCTCGTGCAGCCGGAAAAAGATCGCGACCCGAACAAGGCCGGCTACGCGGTCTTGATCGAGATCGAGCGCGCTGAGGATCTCGACGGCGAGCCGCTCAAGCTGGAATAGCCAATCGTGATCCCGGCTATGCCGGGAGCCTCTGTTCGGCCGCTCAGCTCAGGAATTGCTCTTTCAGGACGCGCTCTTCGAGGTTGGCCTCGTGGTCGAACAAGAGCGTCATCGAGATGTCGCGGTTCTCGTGAATCTCGACCGCGACGACGTCGCGCACCTCGGTGAAATCGGCGACGGCGCTGACCGGCCGCTTATCGGTTTCGAGGGCCTCGATGCGTACCCGCGCGCCATGCGGCAACAAGGCGCCGCGCCAGCGCCGCGGACGGAAGGCGCTGATTGGGGTCAGCCCCAAAACGCCAGCGCCGAGCGGGATGATCGGCCCGTGCGCCGATAGGTTGTAGGCGGTGCTGCCGACCGGGGTGCACAGCAGGATGCCGTCGGCCATCAGCTCATCGAGCCGGACGATGTCGTCGACGCTGACGCGCAGCTTGGCCGCCTGACGGCTTTCGCGCAGCAGCGACACTTCGTTGAAGGCGATCGCGTGCTGGCAGATCCCGGCCAGATCCGTGGCAGCCATTTCGAGCGGATGCAGCTCGACCGGCTGGGCCGCGGCGAGGCGTTCGGGAAGATCGTCAAGGCGATAGGAATTCATCAAGAAACCGACGCTGCCGCGGTGCATGCCAAAGATCGGCACGCGCTGCGGAGCGAAGCGGTGCAAGGTTTCAAGCATGAACCCGTCGCCGCCGAGCGGGACGACAACGCTGGCCTCTTCCGGGGCGATCGTGCCGTAGCGCTGCCGCAGTTCCTGGAGCGCTTGCTGCGCCGCCTCCGCCTCGGAGGCCACGAATGCGATCCGCGGCGCCCCCCGGCTTTTGGACGCGGCGGTCACCCGCCGGTCACGCTCATATGGCGGGCGATAGCGGGTCGGTTGTGGCGGCGGTCGATAATGAAATCGTGGCCCTTGGGCTTGCGCGAGATTGCCTCGCGGATTGCTGTCTCGACCGCTTCGTCACTTTCGGATTGGCGAAGCGGGGTGCGCAGATCTGCCGCATCCTCTTGCCCCAGGCACATATAGAGCGTGCCGGTGCAGGTCAGGCGGACGCGATTGCAGCTCTCGCAGAAATTATGGGTCAGCGGCGTGATAAAGCCGAGCCGCCGGCCGGTTTCGCGCACCGTCACGTAACGCGCCGGGCCGCCGGTGCGGTAGTCGCTTTCTTCGAGCGTCCAGCGGCGCTGCAGGCGGGAGCGCACGAGCGACAAGGGCAGATACTGGTCGAGCCGGTTTTCGCCGCCGATGTCGCCCATCGGCATGACCTCGATGATGACGAGATCGAACCCTCCCGCGCCGCACCACGCGACAAGCTCGTCGAGCTCATCCTCGTTGACACCGCGCAGCGCGACCGTGTTGATCTTGACCGCGAGCCCCGCTTCCTTCGCCGCCGCGAGGCCTTCCAGCACCTGGTCGAGGCGGCCGCGGCGGGTGATCTCGGTGAATTTCGCGGGATCGAGCGTATCGACCGAGACATTGACCCGGCGCACGCCGCACTCCCGCAGCTCCTCCGCATAGCGCGCGAGCTGGCTCCCATTTGTCGTGAGCGTCAATTCGTCGAGCGAGCCCTCGCGGATATGCCGCTCGAGGGCGCGGAACAGAGTCATGATGTCGCGGCGCACCAAGGGCTCGCCGCCGGTAAGGCGCAGTTTTTTGACCCCGAGCCGGATAAAGGCGCTGCACACCCGATCGAGCTCCTCGAGGGTCAACAGCTCCTTCTTGGGTAGGAAGGTCATCTCTTCCGCCATGCAATAGACGCAGCGGAAATCGCACCGATCGGTGACCGATACGCGCAGGTAGGTAATGGTGCGTCCGAACGGGTCGATCATGAAAAGCTCAGCCTCGCCCCGATTATATAGGTCGGAGCCGGGATGATGTCGCCCCCGATCCGGTCATGGCTCCCTGGCGCGGCGCGTCGGCTTCTTGGGCGCCGGCGGAAACCAACGGCCGAGGATTTGCTCTTGAGAATAACGGGTGCTTCGCAGAGTTCGGCGAGACGTATTGTCAATCTCGCCGAATTCCTCGAGATCTTCGATGGCCAGATCGATCGCGCGCGCGGTCTGCTTCGCAATTTGATCATCTAACTCCCGGGCGAGGCTCGGATTCTGTTCCAGAATGTCCTCTATCTCGGCGCGAGCCCCGGTGACTGATTCAAACCACCCCCGCCGAGGGTCGGCAGAAGGTGAGTATTGCAATTTGAGGAGGTGTTGGATGATCCGCCGAATTTGACTCCCCAATTCTCGCCGGACCGACCTACCCAAGTCCTCGACCTCCTCTGCAAGGTTCTCCCAATCGAGCGGTTGGTTCGTTCGGCTCCCAGCAGCCGCGCGCAGCGCCTTGGCTTGTTGCTGGCTCCAGGCCACGAAATCTTCGTCATAGAGCGACTTTACGTCAGACATCTGCGGCTCCTTGCGGGCAGCCTACCATAGATGGCCCAACCTACCTTGAAGGGGAAGCCGCGGCTGCCCATCATCGCGCCATGAAGGAATTTACGGTTCAACCCGATCCGGACGACCCGCGGCTGACCCGACGGGTTGCCGGGATCGACCAAGAAGGCAAGTCGATCGAAACCGCGGTTGTCACCGAGCGGCCGCTGACCTTGTTCCTGAACGGGCGCGAGATCGTCACGATGATGACGATTGGCGACCACCCGGATTATCTCGCGGTCGGCTACCTGCTGAACCAGAACATGCTCGGGCCCGAGGACCGGATCATTGGCGTCGATTACGACGAGGAGATCGAAACCGTTGTCGTCCGCACCGACCGCGAGACCGATTTCGAGGACAAGCTGAAAAAGAAGACGCTGACCTCGGGCTGCGCCCAAGGCACCGTGTTCGGCGATCTGATGGAGAAGTTCGAGGAAGTGCGGC
>VAZF01000140.1 GCA_005888425.1 Alphaproteobacteria bacterium | reverse complement strand
GCCGGCGCGTGGAAAATGCACGCAAACCTCGCCGATCTCGCGATCACTGCGTCGGATCACGATCTCATGGACGTCCGAGGCGACCAATTCACCGACAACCGGATCGCGTCCAGTATCGTCCGGCGTGACGGTAACGGTCTGGCCAGGTTTTCGACCGTTGGGATCCTGGGAATCGACGGTCGCCGTGGCGATCGATGTGGCGTCCCTTGCGACATCAAGCGCTTGTTGCGCGCTCATCTGGCTTCGGCTGCCATGGCCGATAGCCGCAATGCGCTCAGCCCAGGTCTGGAGCCTCGGAAAGCCGTCGAGCGGCGGCGCCGCCGGCCCGAAATTCTGCCGCAAGTACCAAGCCGGATGATAGGCGGCGAGATCGGCGAGGCTAGCGGCGGAGCCTTGCAAGAACGGACGCCCGTCAGCCAGCGTCTGATCCAGCCAAGCGAAATGCGCGCGCAGCTGATCAAGATGGTTGGGCACCGCCGCCATCATTACGACGGGATCGATATTTCGGCCGGAGAACTTGACCCGGTCTTCGAGAAACCCCTCAGGCAACACCTCGGGCCGCTTGGCGAAGACGATGCTGACGGCGGGGAGGAACATGGTCTTCTCTGCCCACCAGGCAAGCGCGTCGGCCGCACCGCGACCGGCCGGATAAAAGCTCGGAGTGGGGTACTGGCGTTCGAGTTCGCGCATGATCAATTGGCTGTCGCAATAGATGTCCGCGCCAATCTGCAGAACCGGCGTCTTGCGATAGCCTCCCGTCAGCGCCGTCAGATTCGGTTTCGGCATGATCTGGGGAAGCTCGACCGATGCCCAGGCGAGGCCTTTGAGCCCAAAGCCGAGCCGGACTTTCTCCGAATAGGGAGAGGTGTCGTAATGGTGCAAGATGATGTCGGTCATCGGAGATTCTCCATCGTATCAGTGCGGTGTCATTAGCCCGGAGCGTTGTCGGCCAAGAAATTCGGACACGGCCCGCGCTACAGCTTCCGGCTGCTCCAACAGCAGAAAGTGCCCGGCGTGAGGTAGATCGACGACCTGCACCCGCTCGCCGGACTGCTCGCGCAGCGCATGCCCATTCCCCGGCGGCGCCGCTTCATCATCGAGCCCCTGGATCACGAGAAGGGGGGCAGTGCCGGCGCTCCACCAATAATCGAGGGGCACGTTCCGGCTCGTTGCGAGATGCGCGATAAAGACCGCAGGCCAGCATTCGACGCGCGCGAGTATTTTCGGATCGGATGTTGGCGAGAGCCAGCGCGCCCCCAGCACGGTAACGCAATCGCTGCCATTCATCTTGACCTGCGCCGCATTGCGAAAGTGCGTGCCGATCGGCGTCGAGAGCGCGATGAGACCACCCGCCGCAAGCAGCGTCACGCTGCGAACCAGCAGTGGCTGATCGACTGCCAGACAGCGGGCGATCCGGTTGCCGAAAGCATGTCCGACTAGGTGCGCCGGACCACAGCCGATCGCCTTAATGACGCCAGCGACGTCACCGGCGAGATCGTGCAGGGTCGCGCCATCGAGGGAACCGCGACTGCCGCCGACGCCACGCATATTTATCGAGATCGTCTGGAACCCTCCGATAACCAGCGTGCGCGCCAGCTGATCAAAATAGCCGGTGCTACAGCCCGCATTCGCGAGCAACACGATTGGTGCGCCCGAACCGCAAAGTGTGCATTCCAACGTCGCGTCACCGACGTCGATGCTTCGATGCTGCGGCAATCCCGCCTCCCGCTTTGTACTGCCCACGGGGCGCGCCTCCCCTGTCGCGCTGAAGATGTCTCCCGCGACCCTGCGTCAGTGCCCAAGCTGCCTAAGAGAGGGCGAACAGCGCCCCAAATTCCGCCGTCAGATGTAGTGGAAAGTGGCCGCTATCGCTGGCCAAAACCGGACTCCATCCCCAAAAGGGCGTCGGTCCTAAGCAGCGACAGTGAGTATTATCGTGTCCATGCCGTTGGACTTTGCAGAATGCGACCGGGCGCGCTTGGCGCGAGATCCGGTCTATGACGGGCGGTTCTATACCGGCGTTCACAGCACCGGTATTTACTGCCGGCCGGTGTGTCCAGTGCGCCCCGCTCGGTCCGGCAATATTTCGTTCTTTCCGTCGGCCGCGGCAGCCGAAGCGGCGGGTTTCCGTCCTTGCCTGCGGTGCCGGCCTGAGACCGCTCCGTTCTGCAGCGCATGGATCGGCAGCAGGGCGACAGTTGAAAGAGCGCTGCGGCTTATCATCGAGGACGGCGCGCTCGATGCGGAGGGGGTTACCGTCGAACGCCTCGCTGAGCGCCTTGGTGTAGGGGCAAGGCAACTGACGCGGCTATTCGCCCGTCACCTGCAAGCAAGTCCTTCGAAGGTGGCCAGGACTGCACGAGTGCAGCGGGCCAAACGGCTGATCGACGAGACGAGCCTGCCGATGACCGAGATCGCGATGCGGGCGGGCTTTGGCAGTCTGCGCCGGTTCAACTCCGTCTTCGCCGAAGTCTACGGCAGACCGCCGACTGAAATTCGGCGCAAGAGGTCTTCGGGCGCCGTGGTTCTGCCATGACCGCTTTCGGCGCCACTTTGTCATCGGTCCGCCGCGGCCCAAGGTCCGGTCTCGACCCCAAGGTGGAATTCGAGCTGGCGCTAACCTCGCTGCGAATTGCGCGACGCACCCGGCCGAAGCGCCTAGGCCCGCTAGGTGTTGAACGACGCGAGTCGCGCCAGCATGCGCCGGACATGGCCGCCGGGCCAGTACAGCCGGCCGCAGCACGAGCACATGCGCAATGGGCCGCCCGCGGCCCGTGAACGCGGCGGCACCTGGGAGGCGGCCCCGGGCGGGGCCGGATCGAGCGGCGCGTTATCGACAAGGCAGCGGGTGAACGACGCGTGCTGCCAGTCGATGCCGAGGCTCTGGCGTAACGTTCTGGCCTGCCGCTCGACCGTGGTCTCGGACAGGCGCAGCACCCGCACGCCGCGCGCCGTACCGACCTCGGCGAGGTGACGGTCGCGGGTCAGCAAGATCCGGCCCTCGGCGGCGCATTGCGCGATAATGCCGGTATCGGCGAGGCCGCTTTCGGCAATCGCGGTGTCGTAGCCCGCGGCGCGGAGCCAGCGGCCGAGCCGGGCCAGCATCTCGTCGCAATAGAGGCGTACGACCTTCATTCCCGGGTTGCATACCGGCATTGTCATAGATCGGAAACAATTGCCTTGGACCCCGCCGCGGCTCAGCATCACCGCGGAAGGAGCAGCGCGGCCATGTCGTTGATCGCGGCTACCCTCGGCAAGATCGCCGCGCCGGAGCGGCGCACGATGGCGGTCGCCTGCGGCGCGCATGTGCTGCATGACGGCTACACCGACCTGCTGTACGTGCTGCTGCCGCTGTGGCAGGCCCAGTTCGGGCTCGGCTATGCCGAGGTGGGTCTTTTGCGCGCGCTCTATGTCGGGGCGATGGCCGGGTTTCAGATCCCCGCCGGTGCCATCGCGCAGCGTTTTGGCGGCCCGCTGATCCTCGGCCTCGGCACGGCGCTGGCGGGTATCGGCTTCCTGGACGCGGGGGCCAGCGTCGCGTTTGCGATGCTGGTCGGCGCCCTCGTCATAGGCGGGATCGGCTCCGGCGTTCAGCACCCGAACCGCGCGCATCTGGGCTCGCAGGCGTTTTCCGGGGCGCGGTCGCGCCAGGCGCTCGCCGGCTACAATTTCTCCGGCGATCTCGGCAAGA
>VAZF01000139.1 GCA_005888425.1 Alphaproteobacteria bacterium | reverse complement strand
GGGTATTCGTTGAGCTTCATCGCCCGCACGACCTCGTCGTAGAGCTCTTTGATGGCGACGTCGCGTCCGGACGAGAAATGATAGGTGCCGCTGCCGGTGCCGTCCGCCGCCTTTATCACAGCGCGGGCGAGGTCATGCACAAACACGAAATCGCGGCGCGCCTCGGTGACAAAACATCGCTTCCCTTGCGACAGCCGGTCGAAAAAAATCGGCAGCGGACCGCTGACATTGCGCGGCCCGACGACATTGGCGAGCCGAAACGTAATCCAATCGACACCGCTATACTGCATGTAATGCTCGCCCGCGGTCTTCGAGATCGCATAGCTGCTGTTGACCGGGTCGATCGGGTGGTTGAGCGTGATCGGCTGCTCGCGCGGCTTTGTCCCGTAGCACAGCGCCGTCTGAAAATAGATCAGCCGCCCGACCTTATAGGTTTTGCAGGCCTGCGCGATATTGGCGCTGCCGACGCAATTGGTCATGGCGTCCGAATGCCAATCGTCCGGGTCCTTGTAAGATGCAGCGGTATGGATGACGACATCCGGGCGGAAATCGCCGACCAGCGCATCGACGACGCTCTTGTCGACGATGCTGTCCTCGACAAGGCGCAGCCTCGCATGCGGCTGCAGATTGTCGCGCCGCCCGGTCGCGAAATTATCGATCGCGAGCACCTCGTCGCCGCGGGCGAGCAGCAGATCGATCAAGGTCGAGCCGACGAGGCCCGAGCCACCAGTCACAAAAACCTTCATTGCAAGAACATCTCCGTCGCTTTTCCGTGTGTGCGCTCGAACGCGGGCTTGCGGCCCGTCAGCCCTCGGCCGCGATCGGCGCGATCTCCGGCGTGTCGCTCAGCATGCGGCGGTAATGCGCCGCGCGGTCATGGAACATCTGGTGCCACAGCTCCAGGCTGAGCAAACCCCAAACCTTGCGGGAGAACCGGCCCGCCGTTTCGAAATTGGCGAGCACGGCGTGGCTATTCAGGAATGGGCGGTGACGCGCGTTCCGGCCGCGGAAGATGTCGTGCACGAGATCATGCAATTCGCCCGAGAACCATTCCTTCAAGGGCACCGGGAACCCCATCTTGTCGCGTCGCTCGGCAATAGCCGGGGGAAGTTCGTGCCCGTAGGCAAGCTTCAGCAGGTGCTTCATGCGGCCGCCGGCGAACTTCACATCGGCCGGGACGGTGGCAAGGAATTCGATGAGCGGATGATCGAGCAGCGGCACCCGGCTCTCCAGCCCATGCGCCATGCTCATCCGGTCCTCGACCTGCAACAGCGCCGGCAGGAGGCACTTGAAATCGAAATGCGTCATCTTGTCGAAATAGGCTTCCTTGTGGACGTTATCCTGGTTGTTGAAGATCGCCCGGAAGCTGTCGAACACCTGCGGCTTGTCGAGCAGCGCCCAATCGACCTCCTCGACCATGTCGGTCGAGCGGTCGACAAGCCGGAAATAGCGCTGGTCGAGCGGGCCGAACAGCCCCTCCCGCCAGAACTCGGCCATCAGCGGCTTGTATTCGCGCAACAGGCCGAGATTGGGAACGATCGACTCGATCGTCACGACAAAATTGCCGTTCTTGTAGGTGCCGTCGAGCGCCGCCTTGATGCACTGCTCGAAATAGGCGAGCAGATAACGCGCATAGCCGCCAAACGCCTCGTCGCCGCCCTGGCCGCCAAGCACGACTTTCAGATGTTCGGCAGCCAGGCGCGAGACCATGAATTGCGGAAAGGAGCCCGGCCCCGCTACCGGAAAATCGAGGTGATAGATGACATCGGCGATGTGGTCGCGGAAATGCTGAGCGGTAATGTCGATCGTGTGCAGATTCGCGCCGGCTTTGTCTACGGCTGCCTGTGCGAAAGCGCTCTCGTCATAGCCGGGGTGGTCGGTGAACCGGCCGTGAAAGCAATCCGCGATGCCGCGCTCGGTCTTGCCGGCGAGGATCGCGATCAGGCTCGAATCGATGCCGCCCGAAACATACGCGCCGACCGGCACATCGCTGCGCAGATGCACCGCGACCGTGTCGTCGAGCAACTCAATGAGGCGGCGCTCGAAATAGCGCTCGTTATGCTCGAAATCGATGTCGTAGCGGACGTCCCAATATCGCCAAACCTTGACCTGCCCCTTCTCGATGGAAAGGGCATGGCCCGGCAGCAACTGCTTCACCCCGCGAAACAGCGTCGCTTCGCCAAGCGTGTATTGGAACGTCAGGTATTCGGCGAGCGCCGCCGGGTCGGTTTCGATCTCCGGCAGAAACGGCACCAGCGCCTTCGCCTCCGAGGCAAACACAAACAGATTGCCGACCGTCGCATAATAGAACGGCTTGATGCCGAACCGGTCGCGGGCGCAGAATAGCGCCTTGCGGCGGTCGTCCCAGATCGCGAAGGCGAACATCCCGCGCAGGCGATCGAGGCAGTCGGCTCCGTGACGCTCGTAAGTGGCGAGAATGCATTCGGTGTCTGAGGTCGACCGGAAGGACCAGCGATCGCCGAGCGTCTCGCGCAGCTCCAGGTAATTGTAGATTTCTCCGTTGTAGGTGATCGCGGTCGGGCCTGGCGCAAGCATCGGCTGCGCCGCCGCCGCGGAGAGGTCGATGATCGCCAGACGGCGGTGAACGAGGCCGGCGGAGCGGCATGGGCTCGTCCACGCGCCATGGCCATCGGGACCGCGATGCGCGATCATGCGGTCGAGGACATGCAGCGCCGCATCGAGTCGCGGAACCGGCGTTCCGTCGAGCGAAACGATGCCTGCGATACCGCACATAAGAGCCTCTCTCCCCTGTCGAGGTCTGTTTCGGAAGCGAGCGCGCCGCGATGGCGCGGCCGCCGATTGGATCAGCTATGCCGCCGGCGCGTGCGAGGCGACATGCGCCGGCATCGCCGGCTCGGGCTGAGCGGCATCGGCCCCTTGATAGAGCGCCAGCAGCACTTCACCTTGCACCTGCCAATTAAAGCACTCGCGCGCAAAGCGCCGCGCATTCTCCCGCCCCCGTCGCAACAATGCGGGGTCGTCGAGTATCTCATTGACCGCCGCGACCAGCGTCGACAAATCGGCCGAGGTGTAGAAAAGCCCTGCCTCGGCCTCGCTCAGCACCGATTTGACATAAGGCAGATCGTTGGCGAGAACCATCAGCCCGGCATGCAGATACTGCGACAGCTTGTTCGGGCAGGACAGCCTGTCGTTGAGGATCAGCGGCTTATAGGGAATGACGCCGATATCGGCTTCCGCCGCCGCCGCGACCAGCTCGTCTTCCCTGACCGCCTCGAGAAAATACACAGAACGGCCGAGCAGCCCAAGCTGCGCCGCCTTTTCCATCGCCGCCTCGCGCCACATATTGTCCGGTCCGCGCAAAAACAGCGCGGCGCGTTCTCCATCGACCGCGGCCCAGCCCTCGATCAGCTCGTCGATGCCACGCCCCGGTGTAAAGCGGCCTTGAAACAGAAACTTCAC
>VAZF01000138.1 GCA_005888425.1 Alphaproteobacteria bacterium | reverse complement strand
CGTCGAGCACGCTCGGTTTCACCTCGGTCACGGTGCAATTCGATTTGGCCCGCAACGTCGATGGCGCGGCAGCGGACGTTCTGGCCGCGATCAACGCCGCCGGCGGACAGTTGCCGCCGAACATGACCTACCCGCCGACAATCCGGAAGGTCAACCCGGCGGACACGCCGATCCTGGTGCTGGCGGTCACCTCCGACACGGTACCCCTCACCACGGTCGATGCGTATGCCGAGAATATATTGCTGCAAAAGATCTCGCAGATTTCGGGGGTCGGCCTCGTCGGCATCGGCGGCCAGCAGAAGCCGGCAATTCGCGTCCAGGTCAACCCGCAGGCGCTGGCCTCGCGCGGCCTCAGCCTCGAGACCGTGCGCACCGTCCTGGGGCAAGCCAATGTCGACCTTCCTAAAGGCACGCTGAATAGCCAGCAGCAGACGTATACGCTCAACACGAACGATCAGCTGCTGACGCCCGAGGCGTACAACAATCTGATCATTTCCAGCGGCAACCCGGTGCCAACGTCATCGCGACCGTAGACCGGGTCAAGGCGATGCTGCCGCAACTGGAGGCCTCCATCCCGCCGACTATCAAGGTGTCGATCCTTTCCGACCGTACCCAGACCATCCGTGCCTCGGTCAGCGACGTGCAATTCACATTGCTGCTCAGCGTCGCGTTGGTGGTGATGGTAATTTTTCTGTTCCTGCGCAATTTCTGGGCGACGATCATCCCGGCCGTCACCGTGCCGCTGTCCTTGGTCGGAACCTTTGCCGTTCTGTACGAGCTCGGTTACGGCCTCGACAATCTGTCGCTGATGGCCCTGACCATCGCGGTGGGCTTCGTTGTCGATGACGCGGTTGTCGTCATCGAGAACGTCCACCGCTACCTCGAAGAGGGGCTGAGCCCGATGGAAGCCGCCGTCAAGGGCGCGGGCGAGATCGGCTTCACGATCGTCTCGATCACGCTGTCCCTGATCGCCGTCTTTATCCCGCTGTTCCTGATGGGCGGCTATGTCGGCCTCCTGTTCCGCGAATTTGCGGTCACCGTCAGCGTCTCGCTGGTGCTCTCGCTGGTGATCGCGCTGACCCTGACGCCGATGATGTGCTCTCGCCTGCTTCGGGCCGAGGATCCGGCAAGGCATGGCCGCTTGTATCGGCTGTTCGAGGCCGGCTTCGACGGTCTGTTGGGCGGCTACGAGCGCAGCCTCAAAATTGCGCTGCGCCACCGCTTCATGACGCTGATGGTCATGCTGGGGACGATCGGCGTCACCGGGTATCTGTATGTGATCATCCCCAAAGGTTTCTTCCCACAACAGGACACCGGGATGATCATCGCGATTGCCGAGGCGGCCCAGAGCATCTCCTTTCCGGCGATGGAGGGTCGGATGGAGGCGGTGATCGGCGTTATCCAGAAGGACCCGGCGGTGGCTTCGGTCGGCTCGCAGATCGGCGCGACGGGGACGACGACGCTCAATGACGGTCGCCTGTTCATCGCCCTGAAGCCAAAGACCGAGCGGAGCGCGAGCGCCGACCAGGTGATCGGCCGATTGCGGCAGCAGCTAGGTAAGCTGCAGGGTGTCACGGTCTACATGCAGGCGGCGCAGGACATTACGATCGGCGCTCGCGTCTCGCGCACGCAGTATCAATATTCGCTGGTCGATGCCGATGCCGGCGAGCTCAACCACTGGGCACCGCTCTTCTTGGACAAGATCAAGGGCGTTCCCGGGATTACCGACGTCGCCAGCGACCAGGCAAATGCCGGACCGCTGCTCGACATCGCGGTCAATCGCGACGCCGCGTCGCGCTATGGGATATTGCCGCAGACGATCGACAATACGCTTGGCGACGCGTTCGGCCAGCGCATCGTCTCGACGATGTTCACGGCGCTCAACCAATACCACGTCGTGCTGGAAGTCCAGCCGCAGTTCCAGACAGGGCCGCAAGCGCTAAGCCAATTATACGTCAACACACCGAACGGCGAGCAGGTACCGATGCGGGCCTTGGTCGACAATGTGACCAAGGTAGCGCCGATCATCGTCAATCACCAGGGCCAGTTCCCGTCGGTGACGCTGTCGTTCAACTTGCAGCCGGGCGTATCGATCGGCGACGCCGTCGCTGCGATTCACCAGATCGAGCAGCATCTCGGCAAGCCTGCCTCGCTGGCGACCAGCTTCCAGGGCAATGCCAATGCGTTCATCTCGTCGCTGTCCAGCGAGCCGATCCTCGTCGCGGCGGCGCTCGTCGTCATCTACATCATCCTCGGCGTGCTCTACGAAAGCTTCGTTCACCCGATCACGATCCTGTCGACACTGCCCTCGGCCGGGATCGGCGCGCTGTTTATGCTGATGATCTTCCATTACGACCTCAGTGTCATCGCGCTGATCGGCATCATTCTGTTGATCGGCATCGTCAAGAAGAACGGCATCATGCTCGTCGACTTCGCGCTCGATGCCGAGCGCAACCGAGGCATGACCCCCGAGGAGTCGATTTACCGCGCCTGCGTGTTGCGCTTCCGACCCATCCTGATGACCACGATGGCGGCGCTGCTGGGCGGCGTGCCGCTGATGCTCGGCACCGGCGCCGGCTCCGAGATCCGCCAGCCGCTCGGCTACAGCATTGTCGGCGGGCTGCTGCTGTCGCAGGTGCTGACGCTCTACACGACGCCTGTCGTCTACCTCTACCTCGACCGCCTCGGTGGCGCGATAAGCAGTCTGCAAGCCCGTCTGAAGCGGACTCGAGAGCCGCCGTCCGCCAACACTCGTCAGGATGATAAAGCCGACAGAACCTTCGTGCAGCCTTTAGCAGGAGAATGACCGTGCCTAACTATCGTGCTTCGGTATCGATATTGTTTGGCCTTGTGGCGCTTGCCGGTTTGATGCCGACGGCGATGGCGAGTCCCGACGGTCTACAGGTCCCAGCACTGAGCGCGGGAGCGGCGCGGGTCTGGTTTCTGCGTCCTGCCGGCGCCAATAGCTCTGCCTTGGGAGCTGCGCCCATGATCTACGCCAATGGCACACCGGTCGCGGACATCCCGGACAATGCCGCATTTTATCGCGATTTCGCGCCCGGGACCTATAGGTTCACGGTGCAGCCCTACGGTAGCCCGAACAAGAAAGCAGATACCGTCCAGCTCGTACCCGGGACGCAAACCTATCTCGAGGTCCAGTGGATCCCGACCTGGGAAGAAGGCTATTCAACCGGCGGTCGCCACAGCTTTTTTGTTGTGAACATGTCGCCGCAGATGGCGCAAGACTGGTTGCCGGCGTTGATCCTTATCCGCCAGCCCTGAGCGACAGTCTCCCCACGGACGCTGTGCCTCGCTTGAGGCATTCGCCGCAGCCAGCAGCTCTTGCGCGTGCTTGCTGGGAACAGGCGAGGTGCGCCTCCATCCGTTCATGCGTCCACACAGAGTGCGCATGTTATTGCTGCGTCTGTCGAGATGCGCGTCTCACGGCCAGAGGTGAACTCGATGAAGACATTCGGCCTATCGGCTTGACCGAGCCGAAGATCGACGATCTGGTTGCGTTCCTCGTATCACCGACGAGCAGCCGATACAGCAATTGGGGACCAAAGGAGCTGGCGCGTCAGCGCGAGATCGCGCGCGCCCAGCGGCCGCAGCGCGACATGGCGCGGGCCTTCGGTCCAAAAGCGCCGCGACCCGCCCCGCGCCGGCCCTAGGCTCGAACGGGAATGATAACGGTGGCGGTATCGCCGAGTGTTCAGGGCAGTTTGGTCGGCGCCGCTGCGGGGGTGGCGTAAACGACGCGCGTCGTTTGCGGCAAGCGGTCAATCACGTGCTGAGTGAGGAGGAAGGTCAAGTCCAACGTGGCCAACCCGATCGCGAACGCGATCAACAGAACATTCAGATCTGCCGCGATACGGTCGAGGCGCCGCAACCATTCTTTGCGGGAGCGGTTGGGCAGAAGTGGTTCTCTCAACATTGTTAGCATTCGCCTTGGCGTGAAACCGGGCTGGTCAGCCGCGGCGTTTAAAGAAGCACGCGGCTAGCTTGCCCCTTTGGTAAGCATGGTCGCCTCCTGACATTGCTGTGCAGGAGGCGACCATCGACCCCGGATGAGGGAGCTCGCCCGGCACTTATCGGCGGGAGCGTAGAGGGCCAGTTCCGCTCAGATCCCGCGTCGGTCCGGGCATCCGCAACGCCGCTCTCTGTGAGCTTAGGGTGCAGGATGCGAGCTGGCGGAAGCCTGGCCTGCCCCGGGCATCCCGAAGACCTGGTTCGGCTG
>VAZF01000137.1 GCA_005888425.1 Alphaproteobacteria bacterium | reverse complement strand
GCCGCTTTCGCCACGGCACGACATTGCTGCGCTGGCGCCCCGACAAGGCGCCGCGGCAATGCACCTTCGACCAACTCCCCGAGCCGCGCGGCGGTGCCCTCGATCTGCTCGAAGGCTCCGCTCGCGCCAAAGCGCCACCCGCACGGAAACGCGGCGCCGGCTCACTCTGACTTTGGCACGGCAACTCAAAGACGGGGTGGGAACACGCTGCGGGTTATGACGCAAGCGTAATCAAACTGACATACGTGCCGTCTATGAGTGCTCCCCTCGATTAAGCGCTTCCAGCGCGAACTTTTTTCAAAGAGGGGAGTATGAAAAGACTGCTTGCTGTAGCGGCGCTGCTGTCGGCGGCGGGGTTGAGCACTGTCGCGGCGATTGCCGCCGACACCATACGCAACGATCAGGTTACCGTCGCTGTGTTCGGCGACTGGCCCTATGCGGATACCACCGTCACGCCTCCTAACAAGTTTCTGCTCGAAAACGCGCCTGTCCTGATCGATTCGATCAATGCCGATCCTGACGTCAGCCTCGTGATCCATGTCGGCGACATCCATTCCGGCAGCGAGCCGTGCACCAGCGCCGAGATCTTTCCGCCGATTGCGAAATCAATCCCGGATTGGAACCAGAGAATCTTTTATCAGTTTCAGCAATTCGTATTCCCGGTGGTCTACACCCCGGGCGACAACGAATGGGCCGACTGTCATAAGAGCAAACAGTTGATAAGCGGCCATCCGCTCAAGGAATTAGCGAGCGTCCGTCAGCTATTTTTCTCGAAGCCAGGCCATACTCTGGGCGGCCAGGATAAGGAAGTTGTTACCCAGGGGACCGCTTTTGATCCGACCCACCCCGACGACGCGCGGTTCATTGAAAATGTTATGTGGGAAGACGCCAAGGTGATGTTCGTGACGGTAAACATGCCTGGCGGCTCCAACAACGATCTGTCGCCGTGGACGGCGCCGTTCAACACCGCTGCCGACCAGGTCGCGCAAGCGGCAGAAAAGGACCAGCGCACCGCTGCCGATATCCGCTGGTTGAACGCAGCGTTCGATGCGGCGCGAGCCAATAATGACAAGGCCGTGGTCGTCGTGCTGCAGGCCGATCTGTGGGATCCGCAAGCCTTGCCCGCCGCGGGGGGCCAAGGCGTCGATCAATACGCGTCTTTTGTGCAAGCGCTCGCGGACAGGACCTCGCGGTCTGGCGTCGAGGTATTGCTGCTGAATGGCGATACGCATCTCTTCAACGTCGACCACCCGCTCGCCGACCCCAACAGCGCCACGGGAAAAATCTATCACACCCAGGCGGTGCCGAACCTGACGCGGATCACCGTCCAGGGATCGACAAACAGTCCGAGCGAGTGGTTGAAATTGACGATCGACGGGCGCAAGCCGTACCCGTATAGCTGGCAAAACGTCGTGTATTGCCGGAACCCGCTGCACGAGGACTGCTCGCCCTAACGAATCAGCACCGCGGCACGACATTGCTGCGCTGGCGCCCAGACAAGGCGCCGCGGCAATGCACCTTCGACCAGCTCCCCGAACCGCGCGGCGGCGCCCTCGATTTGCTCGAAGGCTCCGCTCGCGCCAACCGGTCACCCGCACGGAAACGCGGCGCCGGCTAGGTCGATACCGATTTCTCGATAGCGCTGCCTTTGCGGGCCTATGTCACCCGCGGCGCCTCGACCAGGACCTCCTGGTTGCGCGTCGCGATGCGCCCGAGCCGGCGCTGGATCAAGGTCAATAGGGCGAAGCCGACCTGCAACGGCACACCAAAGAACGCAATTCCAACCGTGAAAAGCACCAGCTTGTCGGCCAGAGAGGGTAGGTATTCGGCCTGGTGCAGGATGACCGCGATCCCTTCCGTCACACCGATCGCGGCGCCGGCGCTCGACGACATGACCAGCACAAAAAAGGCGCGGGCGATGTTCGGTAAAAACAGGAGACCGGCGAGCGGCGAGCCCCGACGCAGCTGCTGGAATGCGTCGACACCGCTATCGGCAACATAGGCGCCGGCATAGGGTACGAGCGACAGCGCGACGGTCATGATTCCGGAGAAAGCGAATTGGCCTCCGGAGGCGCTCGCTTCTCGTGACATCGTGTTCAGCAGAAAGAACATGACGACAAAGGTCGGCGCGGCGCGCATCAACGCGACCAGCGAGGCCGCGGCGATGCCAGGAAAACCGCCGTAAACGCGGGTCGCCGCGAGAAGAACGCCCAGCAGAAGCCCCAACGCAATCGCGATCGCGGCAATCTCGAAATTGACCGCCATGCCGGCGAGAAACAGCGGCAGAAAATCCGACAGAGCCGGTATGGAAAGGGGGTTCATACTGCGGCGTGGCTGCGTTCGAGAAACGAGCGGAACCTGCCGCACAGCCACACCACGGCCATGACCACGCCCGTATAGAAGATCAGCAGCAAGGCATAAGTCGAGACCCGCCCACTGGAGAATGCGGTGATATCGGTGAGCGCGCTCAGAAGCTCGGGCGCGCCGATGAAACTCGCGATCGGAGTGCCCTTCGCGGCATTGATCAGAAACGCGACGATCTGCGTTGCCGACCGCGCCAGAGCGCGGGAAAAGAGATGCAAGCCGCTCATCGGGAGCGCGGTCCGCTCGGCCCGAAGGGTCAGAACCGCTTCCGAGATCGCCTGGCCGGCGTTGCTGCCATTGGCGAGGCCGAGCGCGACGATTGCCGCTCCGAGCGCCACCCCCGAGGAGTAGGAAAACATCGCATGAATGATTGCGGCGGCGATCACCAGGGTCAGCACGATCGGCGAGGATTGCAGCGTGACCGTGAGGCCGCGCACGGGCCAGCGCAGCAGCCTCGAGCGCGAACCGAGCGCCACACCGAAACCAAGCGCGAAGACGAGCGTCGCGACGAGAGCCCCCGTTACTAGGATCAACGAATTTACGATGCCATCCTTAAACAGCGACCACGCCGGCGCCGTCTTGAGCATCGGCAGCATCACATCAATGCCCGTGCGAGAGGCACACCAGGCCTCGAAAGCGGTGACGCTATCGGCGAAGACGGTCGGCTTCAGCGTGGCGTCCAGCGCCGGGAGGATGCAGGCCGGGTTTGTGGTGCCGGTATCGTTATTGCACTCGGGGCGCGCCCAGACCGTCGCTTGTTGTTCCAGGAACGCGGTCCCGATGCGATTGGCGCGGGCGCTGGCGAGGAAGACGCCATCGCGGTGGAAAATTTGGCTCATCAGATCGAGGGCGCGGCCCAGACGCTCGCTGCCATTGCGATTGACAGCCATTCCCCAGGGCACCTGCGCAAAGCCGAACTTCGCGGAATATCGTCCGGTAAAGCGCGGATCGGTGAAGTAGGATGCAAAGAAACTGTCGTCTTGCGCCGCCAGCGTACAGCTTTGGTCATCGAGCCGATCGGGCAAGCTGACCGCGTCATCGAACAGCATCAGGCGGGCATCGTGCGAGACCAGCTCGGTGTTCGACCCATTTCCCACCGTGCCGCAGACGGTTCGTCCTGGAATGTCTTTCCAATCGGCGACCCCGAGCTCGCGTGGTCCGACGACGATCGTTTCCGATCGGTAGTAATGCGGGCGAATGAACCGCACCTGACCGTCGCGGAGCGTGTTATGGCCCATCGTCGCGATTGCCAGATCGACCTTGTGATCGGCGATCATCGGGATCCGGTTTGCCGCGTTGACCCTCGCGAACTCGACAGCGACGCCGAGCTTGCCGGCTACGGCCTGCGCTATATCGATTTCGTAACCCTGTCGGGTCTCGCCCGAGCGGGTGCTGAACAGCGGATAATGATCGCGTACCCCAATGCGGATGCGGCCCGAGCACAGGATGCGGACCAGGCGGTCGATGCCCGGCTTACCGCACTCGCCAGGCACGGCGGCCTGCGCCTCCCGGAGCAGCCGCTGCAAGGCGGCGTCGGGCGCATGACTCTCTTGGGCATGTACCGGCGATCCGGCGAGCAAGCCGGCCGCAATTGCCAGGCCGCAGCCAATTCTCCGGATCGAAGCGAGCGCGGCGCGGGTTCGGGCCGGCAATTTAGCCGAGCGCCTCGGGACTGCCGATTTCAACAATGTGCATTTCGCCGAAGGCATAAGAACCGTAGCGATATATCGACCGTCCTTCCTCGGCGAAAAGTATATCCCGCGTCATCAAGGCGAGCTTCTCGCTGGAGATGCAGACCAGGACCGTCTGCGCGATCCGCAACGACAGACCGCTTTGCTCGACGATCGAACGCGACAGGTCGAGATCGAGAAACCCGTTATGGGTCATGACGGCTCGGCCGCCGGGCGCCAGATGCGCCGGGACTCCCTCAAGGAAGCGATCGAGCAGGGCTCGCCCGTCCGCTCCTCCGGAGCTCCAGCTTGCCAGCCGGCAACCGATCTCTTGCGGCTCCATCGGAAAATGCGGGAGATTGGCGGCGATCAGGTCGAAGCGGCGCCCGGCGACCGGCCGCCACATATCGCCGCGGTGAAACTCAAAATTGTCGCGATAGTCGAGTTCGCGAAGCAGTAGC
>VAZF01000136.1 GCA_005888425.1 Alphaproteobacteria bacterium | reverse complement strand
GTGCGTCCTTCGACTGCTCACTGCGCTCGCGCTCAGGATGAGGCCCTTTGTTGATGCCATCCCACACTGATCCTCATCCTGAGCAGCGTAGCAGCGAAGCTGCAGCGCGTGTCGAAGGACGCAGGTCGAATCCGCAGCGAGATGCGGTGCGGATACATGGCGGTAGGGGCATCTAGGCGCAAATGCGCGAGATCGTCATCGACACCGAAACGACCGGGCTCGACCCGTATGACGGGCATCGCATCGTTGAGGTCGCCTGCGTCGAGCTGATGCACCACGTCCCGACCGGGCGGAAATTCCACCGCTATGTCAATCCGGACCGCGACATGCCGGCTGAAGCGCTGGCAGTCCACGGCATCACCGCGGAGTTCCTGAAGAGCCAGCCCGGGTTTGAGGCGATTGCCGACGATCTCGCCGCCTTTATCGGCGGCGACCGGCTCGTTATTCACAATGCCGAATTCGATCTCGCCTTTATCAATGCCGAATTGGCGCGGCTTGGCCGCCCGGCCCTGGCGTGTCCCTTTGTTGACACGCTCGCCTTCGCGCGCCGCCGCTTCCCGGGCGCGCCCGCCAGCCTCGATGCCTTGTGCCGCCGTTTTGCGATCGATCTCGCGGTCCGCGAGAAGCACGGCGCCGATATCGATTGCGGTCTTTTGGCCAAGATCTATGTCGAGCTGTTGGGCGGCCGACAGCCCGGGCTCGATTTCGCGGCCGCCGGAGGCAATGGGATGCCGCTCGTCTTGCCGCAGGACCGGCCGCGGCGCGAGCCGCGCCCGCATGCCGCCTCGCTCGACGAACTGGCGGCGCACCAGGCGATGCTGGCGCTCCTCAAAACACCCCTCTGGCTCGCCGCTTAACAGCGGGAGAGCATCACACCGTATCGGCGCTCGGGATCGTATCGGCCCCGCCGGCGGCCTGGTTGCGGCGCAACAGCTCGGCGAAATCGACTGGGTTGATCATCAATGGCGGAAACCCGCCGTCGCGCGTCGTCTCGGCGATGATGTTGCGCGCAAACGGGAACATCAGCCGCGGCGTCTCGACCAGCACGACTTGCGGCATCAGCTGCGGCGGCACGTTGCGCACCGTGGCGATCGCGCCATAGCTCAACTCGACGAGGAACAGCGTCTCGTTCTGCACATTCGCGGAGGCCTTCAGCGTCAGCACGACCTCATAGGCGTCCGGCCCGATGCTTTGCGCCTTGACGTCGATGTTGATCTCGACCGAGGGCGGCGCCGCCTGCTGCATCAGGCTTTGCGGCGCGCGCGGGTTCTCAAACGACAGATCCTTGATGTATTGCGCGTTGATGATGAGCTGCTGGCCCTGCGCCGCGCCGGGTGCGGCCTCCGGCGGCTGGCCGTTGCCCGGAAATTGGCCCGGAATCGGATCTGACATTTTCTGTTCTCCCTGAGCGCCGGATGCCGCCGCCCAAAATGCGCTGCCCGGCTAGCACGGAACGCGCCGCGACTTCAATGCCGGCCCTATAGAGCCGGGATGTCGCCTCGCCGCCTCTTGCCACCCTCCCGGGGCGCGGCTTGCCCGGACGTGGTTAACCGCCTATCTAGCTCTGGAGGCCATCGGCGGTCCCCGGCGCGACTCCGGGTTTATTCGCAGGAACCCCGGATCTCATGGGCGATTTCCCCCACTATTTCGACATCATCCTGTTTGCCATGGTCGCGGCCTTTCTGGTGCTGCGGCTGCGCAGCGTTCTCGGCCGCCGCACCGGCCAAGAGCGGCGCCGCAACAATCCCTTCCTGCGGCAAGCCGAGCCACCGCGCGATCAAGGGCCTGCCGACAAGGTCGTCCCGCTCGGTCCACGCGTTGCCGCGCCGCCGCCGCCCGCGAGCGAGCCGCCGGGCGATGCGGTCGCGGCCGGGCTCGCCAGCATTCACAACGCCGACCCCGAATTCGATCCGGCGCATTTTGTCGAAGGAGCGCGCGTCGCCTTCGAGATGATCGTCGCCGCCTTTGCCGCCGGCGATAAGGCAAAGCTGCGGCCGCTGTTGAGCGACGAGGTCTACCGCCCGTTCTCTGCCGCGATCGATGAGCGCAACGCGGCGAAGGAAACCCTGGAGACGCGCATTCTCGGATTGAAGCAGCTCGACATCGTCGAGGCCCAGCTCGCCGGCAGCTGGGCGCGGGTCACGTTGAAGATCGTCTCGGACCAGATCAACGTCATCCGCGCGCATGACGGCAGCATCGTCGACGGCGATCCCGATCATCCGATCGAAAAGACGGATTTCTGGACCTTTGGGCGCGATACGCGCTCGACCGACCCGAATTGGGCATTGGTGGCGACCGACAGCGGCTGATCCTGAGCAGCCCGCCGGAGTCAGGCGGGCGGTCGGGCGGCCGCTCCTGGATTCTTCTTGTTGTCCTGCTGGCGCTGACGCTGATCGCCGGCGCGCTGGCCTATTATCTGTTGCAACAAAAACCCGGCCCGCGCCTGACGCTGGCGCCGGCTCGCTACAACGACCTCATCGGCTGGCAGGATGATGCGGTCGCCACCGCGATCCCGGCCTTTCTGAAATCCTGCGGCGCGCTCGCACCGCGTGCCGAGACCGCGCCGCTCGATGCGCGCACCAAGAGCGGCGATTTCGGCAGTGCCGCCGACTGGCGCCCGCTCTGCGCCGCCGCCGAGCAATTGCCGCCGGGCGACGACAAGGCGGCCCGGCAATTCTTCGAAACAAGCTTTGTGCCCTGGCTCGCCGGCAACAACGGCGCGGCCGAGGGCCTCTTTACCGGTTATTTCGAGATCAGCCTTAATGGCTCGCGTCGCCCCGGCGGGGCCTTTCGCACCCCGCTTTATCGCCGCCCGCCCGATCCGACGCGCTCTACCCGCGCCGAGATCGAGGACGGCGCCCTGAACGGGCAGGGGCTCGAGCTCCTCTGGGTCGACGACCCGATCGCCGCCTTCTTTCTCGAAATCCAGGGCTCGGGCCGCGTTCAACTGCCCGACGGCAAGATCGCGCGCGTCGGCTATGACGGCAGCAACGGCAAGCCCTATATCGCGGTCGGCCGCCTGCTGCTCGACCGCGGCGAGCTGCCGCGCGAGCAGGTGACAATGGCGAATATCCGCCGCTGGATGGCGGAACATCCGAAAGAAGGCGCGGCGCTCCGCCGCGATAACCCGTCCTTTGTGTTTTTCCGCGAGATCACCGGCGAGGGGCCCGTCGGCGCGCAGCGCGTCGTCTTGACCCCGGAGCGTAGCCTCGCGGTCG
>VAZF01000180.1 GCA_005888425.1 Alphaproteobacteria bacterium | reverse complement strand
GAGGGACGCCCGACCCCGGAGGGCATGCACCGCGACGGCGTCGATTGGGTGCTGGTGCTGCTCGTCAGCCGGGTCAATGTGCAGAGCGGCGAGACGAGCATCCATGATCTTGCGAAACAGCCGCTGGGCAGCTTCACCCTGACCGAGCCGCTCGACGCCGCCTTGACGGACGACAACCGCGTCTTACACGGTGTCACGCCGATCGAGCCGCTCGATCCGGCGCAGCCTGGCCACCGCGACGTTCTCGTCGTCACCTTCCGCCGCGAATAACTCAAAAATTGTCCTTCCCCGCGGAAGCCGGGACGCCAGTTCAAGTTTGATCGAACCGGGTTACTCGGCGCCGCGATGCTCCCCGGCTCTCAGCCGCTGCGCTCGGGCCAGACGGCTCACCTGACGATCGGGGCGTCGTAATGCACGGGATGCAAATGCCAGCGGCCGTTCGGGTCCCGGTCCAGTGAGGTGCGGCCCCGGCCCCAGGGCTCTTCCGTGACGCCGCGGATATGCAATTCGAGATGGTCTGCGATGACTCGCACGGCGATGAGGCCGGCAACGACCAGGCCCTTTGCATCGTCATGGCTTGAGCCGCGAAACCGTCTGTTCACCGCGTCGCGGTCGTCGATCAGTTCGGCCGGGCCGGAAAGCGCGACGAAGGCTTCGCCCGAGGCGTGCTGATACGCCAAGGTGAGGCGTCCGTGGTGGCGGATCTCGGCGGCCTTGCGGCCATTCGGCGGCGTGAGGAACCAGCGAACCCAAAAATCCTCGCCGTCCGATGACGGTTGCGCCTGCACGATGCGCGCGTGGGCGCCGCCCTCGACCCCCGGCGTGACGGGCATGACAGGCTCCTTCGCATCGGGCCATCATAGTCGCTGTAGAATATATATTCTAGAATATATATTCTACAGCGATGGCGCGCCCGAAATTCGCCGACCGCGACTTCCTGGACGCCGCGCTCGCGATCGCCGCCGAGCGCGGGCCGCTCGCCGCGACGGTTGGCGCGATCGCCGAGCGCCTCGGGGCGCCGGTTGGTTCCTTCTATCACCGCTTTCCGTCACGCGACGTACTGCTCGGGGAATTGTGGCTACGCACGGTGCTCGATTTCCAACAGGGGATCACCGCCGCGCTCGATGCCGGCGACGGCTTGCGCGCCGCGCTCCACACGCCGCAATGGGTGCGCACCCATCTCGACGAAGCGCGTCTCCTGCTGCTCTATAACCGCGATGATTTCCTGCAGGGCGGCTGGCCCGAGGCTTTGCGCGACGGCGTCGCGGCGCAGACCCGGCATATGGAATCCGGCTTCTCGCGCTTCGCCCAACTGGTGTTTGGTCGCGCCGGCCGCGACGAAATTCGCCGCGCCCAATTCCTGTTGGCGGAATTGCCGGTCGGCGCCGTGCGCCAGCATCTGCAGCGCCGCGAGATGCCGCCGCCGATCGTCGACGAGCTGATCCGGATTACCTACGACGCTGTCATTGCCGACTACCGCGCCCGCCAAAAGCGCTGAGGACCGCCTCGCCGCGCATCCCACCATAACCCCGATGCCGATTGACATTGACGGCTCGCGCCCCATTTGGACTGAAACAAGAACATTCTGCTACGAGATCCCACCTGCCCCGAGCGCGCGTTGGCGATTCGGAACAGCGATGATCGTCTGATATCGCGTGATATATCAGGCGCGGCACAAGCATAGATTGCACCGCGATTCGCCGCCGGCCGTGGCGGGGTGAACCCGGTGTTCATGGTTCCGCGCAATAATTCCGGTGGAGTGGCGGGGGCCCCACCGTTCTTGTTAAAATGGGCGTTCTTGTTAAAAGGCGGCGGAGAGCGGGGGCGGCATCCCCCGGCGGGAGAGGAAGCGTGCGGGTCGCGACGGTCGAGCGTAAGACCAAGGAGACCAAGATCAAGGGCCGCGTTGCGCTCGACGGCGCCGGCATATCCGAAATCGCGACCGGCATCGGCTTTCTCGACCACATGCTGGACCAACTCGCCAAACACAGCCTCATAGACATCACTCTGCAGGCGAAAGGCGATCTGCATATCGATTTTCACCACACGACCGAGGACACCGGCTATGTCATCGGCGCGGCGGTGGCAAAGGCGCTCGGTGACCGCGCCGGCATCCAGCGCTACGGCTCGGCGATGATCCCGTTCGACGAGACATTGACCTGCGTCAGCGTCGATGTCTCGAACCGGCCCTATCTCGTCTGGAGGGTCAATTTCTCGCGGCCGAAGCTTGGCGAAATGGACACCGAGCTCTTCAAGGAATGGTTCCAGGCGTTTGCGCAGTCAGCCGGTGTGACCTTGCACATCGAAAACCTCTACGGTGAGAACAACCACCACATTGTCGAGAGCTGCTTCAAGGGGCTGGCACGCGCGTTGCGTCAAGCGATCGAGATCGATCCGCGCCGCGCCGGCGCGGTCCCCTCGACAAAGGGCACGCTGAGCGGCAGCCTGTAATGACAATCGCGGTCATCGATTACGGGTCCGGCAATCTGCGCTCGGCGGCGAAGGCCTGCGAGCGCGCCGCCGCCGATATCGGGATTGGCGATAGCGTCGTCGTGACGAGCCGGCCCGAGGAGATTTTGGCCGCCGATCGCGTTGTGCTGCCCGGGCAAGGCGCCTTTGCCGATTGCCGCCGCGGCGTCGCCGCTGTTCCCGGTCTGGAAGAGGCGCTGCGCGAAGCGGTCATCGCACGCGGTCGGCCGTTTCTCGGGATCTGCGTCGGCATGCAGTTGATGGCCGAACGCGGCCTTGAATTCGAGATTGTCGATGGGTTCGGCTGGATTGCGGGCGAGGTCGTCGCGATCGAGCCCAACGATCCTACGCTCAAGATCCCGCATATGGGCTGGAACGAGCTCTACCCGCGCAGCGATCATCCCGTGCTCGCCGGGCTCCCCGCCGGCACTCACGTCTATTTCGTGCACGGCTTCGAACTGTACCCGAGCGATCCCGCCAACGTGCTCGCCGAGACCGATTATGGCGGGCCCATTGTTGCGGCGGTCGGGCGTGACAATCTGATCGGCACGCAGTTTCACCCCGACAAGAGCCAAGGGGCGGGGCTGCGCCTCATCGGTAATTTTCTGCGGTGGCGGCCATGAGCGATATCCAGGCGTTCGGCAAGGTCAAGGTCGAGCGCCTGACCCGATATTCCGGCACCGATCTCGACGATCTGTCCGAGGCGACCGAGAGCGCCATCGTCGAGGGCGGCGGGTTCGGCTGGCTAAAGCCGCCGCCGCGCCAGCTCTTGGAGAATTACTGGAAGGGCGTGCTGCTCGTACCTGAGCGCCGCCTCGTCGTCGGCCGTCTCGACGGCGTCATCTGCGGTTCGGCGCAATTGTCGAGGGCGCCACGCAACAACGAGGCGCAGGCGATGGCCGGCACCGTAACAAGCGCCTTTGTCGCGCCTTGGGCGCGCGGCCACGGCATCGGTCGCCGCATCGTCAGCGAAATCGAGCAATTGGCGCGCGAGCTCGGTCTCCTCGTCCTCAATCTCGACCTGCGCGATACCCAGCGCGCGGCGACCCATCTCTATGAGACGCTCGGCTACCGCCGCTGGGGCAGCCACCCGTTTTACGCGCTGGTCGAGGGCGAGTTCGTGCCTGGCCATTATTATTATAAGCGCCTCGACGAGGCCTCTGCCGGGCGCCCCGCCTGACCTCAATGTGAATTCTGGTGGAACAGCGCTGTGCGTCCTTCGACTGCTCGCTGCGCTCGCGCTCAGGATGAGGCGACGCCTCTGATGCCATTAATAATGTACTTCATGCTGAGCAGCGCCCGCGGCGCAGGCCGCGCGCGTGTCGAAGGACGCTGGTTGGTTATGCCGGCGAGCCTCGTCCGGTGATCCTGTACCCCGCGATCGATCTGAAAGGCGGCGCCTGCGTCCGCCTGGTGCGCGGCGAGATGGCGAGCGCGACCGTCTTCAACACCGATCCGGCCGCGCAGGCCCGGCATTTCGCCGAGGCGGGGTTTTCCTGGCTGCATGTCGTCGATCTCGACGGCGCCTTCGCCGGCCATTCGGTGAATGGCGAGGCGGTGCGTGCGATCCGCCAGGCAATCGATCTGAAGATCCAGCTCGGCGGCGGCATCCGCGACCGCGCCGCGATCGACAATTGGCTCGAGCTCGGCATCGACCGGGTCGTGCTCGGCACCGCGGCCTTGCGCGATCCGACACTCGTGCGCGAAGCCGGCGCGGCCTATCCCGGCCAGGTCGCCGTCGCGATCGATGCGCGGGACGGCCATGTCGCCGTCGAAGGCTGGGCCAAGACGAGCGATATCGGCGCGATCGCTTTGGCCCAGCGCTTCGCCGATGCTGGGGTCGCCGCGCTCGTCTACACCGATATCGGGCGCGACGGCGCCCTGACCGGCGTCGATGCCGCGGCGATCGCCGGCTTCGCCCGCTTCGCCGGCCTGCCGGTCATCGCCTCAGGCGGCGTCGCTGGGCTCGCCGATATAGAGGCATTGCGGGAATACGAGAGAGACGGCGTCGCCGGGGTGATCTGCGGCCGCGCGCTTTACGATGGCCGGCTCGACGCGCGCGCCGCGTTGCGCCTGGTTGAAGAGGGCGCCAAAGGGGCATCAGCATGCTGAAGATGCGCGTCATTCCTTGCCTCGACGTCAAGGACGGACGCGTCGTCAAGGGCGTCAACTTTGTCGATCTGACCGATGCCGGCGATCCCGTCGAGCAGGCGCGCATCTACGATCGCGAAGGCGCAGACGAACTCTGCTTTCTCGACATCACCGCCAGCCACGAAGGTCGCGACACGCTCTACGACGTCGTGCGCCGCACCGCCGAGCAATGCTTTATGCCGCTGACCGTCGGCGGCGGCGTGCGCACGGTCGAGGACATCCGCAAATTGCTGCTCGCTGGCAGCGACAAGGTATCGATCAACACCGCCGCGGTCGCGCACCCCGAATTCGTGCGCGAGGCGGCCGAGAAATTCGGCAGCCAATGCATCGTCGCGGCGATCGACGCAAAGGCGGTTGCGCCCGGTAAATGGGAAGTTTTCACCCATGGTGGTCGCCGGCCGACCGGTATCGACGCCGTCGAATGGGCATGCCGCCTCACTGGTTACGGCGCGGGCGAGATCCTGCTGACCTCGATGGACCGAGACGGCACCAAATCCGGCTTCGACATCGCGCTGACCCGCGCCGTTGCCGATGCCGTGCGCGTGCCGGTCATCGCGTCGGGCGGAGTCGGCACACTCGAGCATCTCGCCGAGGGGATTCGCGACGGCCACGCCGCCGCGGTCCTCGCCGCCTCGATTTTTCACTTCGGCACATTCCGCATCGGCGATGCGAAGTCTTATCTCGCCGCGCATCGAATTCCGGTGCGCATGTGACGCGCTGAGCTTGCGATTCTTTGACATTCGCGGACATTCGCGCTTCGTTGCTACCGGCGGTCTCGCCAGAGATGTGTTCTCCTTTAGGTTCGAGCATTTAAGCCGCGTTAATAATTCTGTGCCGAATATCTGAGCGAATTGACACTTATGCAGATGCCGCCCAGACTGATTTCGGCTCTGCTCCTGTAAAGGTATTGAGGACGATGGTGGCTGATCGCCGGATTATTGAGTCCGATCGGCGGCGTGCCGCCAAAGCCTCGCTCGGCGACAGCCTAGAGCAGCTGTGGCGCATCATCGATTCCCGCCGCAATGCCGATCCCGACACCTCCTACACGGCCAAGCTGCTGATGCGCGGCCGCCGCAAGGCGGCGCAGAAACTCGGGGAGGAGGCGGTCGAGGCGGTCATCGAGGCGGTGCGCCACGACAATGCCGCGCTGATCGGCGAAAGCGCCGATCTGCTGTTTCACCTCTTTGTGCTGTGGGCCTCATGCGGCGTCACACCCTCTGAGGTCGCCGCCGAGCTGATGCGCCGCGAAGGGACTTCCGGTCTTGACGAGAAGCGCAACCGCAAGAAATAACCGCCGGCGCCGCCTCAGACAGACAGCGCGTAATTGACGAGCTTCTTCGTCAAGGTCGGGAACGCAAATTTCTTGAACGCTTCCGGCCGCGCCCAGATGCCGTCCGGCGGCACATTCGTCCGCCCGGTCATAAGCGCCAGTTCAAGACGGAAATGCGTAAAGCCGTGCTGCACGGTGCCGGGCAACGCTGTCCATTCCGTTGCGACCGGTGCCGCCTCGACCGCCTCCGCGTCGCCCCACGTCAACTCGCGCCACGGTGTCGAGGGTAGTTCGATCATGCCGCCGAGGAGGCCCCTCTCCGGGCGTCGCCGCAACATGACCGCGCCGCCCTCGCGCTCGAGCCAGAACACGACGCCGTAGCGCAGCGGCCGCTCCGGTTTCTCCACCCGCGCCGGGAGGCTCTCCTGGATCCCGGTCGCCGCGGCGGCGCAATCGCCGCGCCACGGGCACAGGACGCAACGCGGTCGCCGCGGTGCGCACAGCACCGCGCCCAGATCCATCATCGCTTGCGCAAAATCGCCAGCGCGCTCCTGCGGCACGAGCGCCATCGCGAGCGCCCGCAACCTCGGCTTCGCCTGCGGCAAGGGCTCATCGACCGCGAATAGCCGCGCGACGACCCGCTCGACATTGCCGTCGACGGCCGCGCTGCGGTGATCAAAGGCAATCGCCGCGATTGCCGCCGCTGTATAGTCGCCAATCCCCGGCAACTTGCGCAGCGCCGCCGGATCCTCCGGGAAATCCCCGCCATGCCGTTCGACGACAAGGCGGGCGCAGGCATGCAGGTTGCGGGCCCGGGCGTAATAACCGAGCCCCTGCCATTCGTGCAGCACCTCATCGAGATTCGCCGCAGCGAGCGAGCGAACATCGGGCCAGCGCGCCACAAATCGGGCAAAATAGGGAGCCACCGTGACGACGGTCGTCTGCTGCAGCATGATCTCGCTGAGCCAGACGCGGTACGGATCGGCGGTCTCGCCCGGTAATGCCCGCCAGGGCAATTCGCGGCGGTGGCGGTCGTACCAGGCGAGCAGTGCTGCCGCGTCTGGGAGCGCCGCGAATCGCTGCTGCGACGATGGTTTTGTTATCGGTGTGCTGGTTCGGATCGGCGACATGAACGAGGAACAGGAGAAAGCCGACGCCACCCTACCCGCGAGGGACAGCCAAGACGAGCGCCGCCCAGACGAGAGACGCCCCGACGAGAGACGCCCCGACGAACGCCGCCCCGGATTGCGCGCGGTCGGCCCCCTCGCCTCGCGGCTCGCCGCCCCGGTTGTCGCGCGGCATGGCGGCGGCATCCTCGCCCGGCTGAAGGCGGATTGGCCGGCCGTCATCGGCGCCGATATCGCCGCCGCGACGTGGCCGCAGGCGCTGGGCCGCGATGGCGTCCTGAAATTGCGGGTCGCCGCCGCGACAGCGCTCGAACTGCAGCACCGCGCGCCGCTCCTGATCGAGCGGATCAATGTCTATCTCGGCCGGCCGGCAATATCGCGGCTCGTCTTTGTGCAAGGGCCCTTGCCCCTCGCGCCACCCGCCCGACGCGGTTCCCTGCGACAACTCGGGGATGCGGAGGCCGAAGCGATCGAGCGACAGATCGCCGCAATAGGCGATTCGGAGCTGAAGGCCGCCCTCGCCCGGCTTGGTAAAAGCGTGGCATCGAGCGCGGCCCGCCGCCGTTAGCGGGCGAGGAGCGCCGGCGTTGCATCACCGGAGCGAACCGAATAGCATCAACATCTGGTAGTGAGGACGGGCTTTATGCGGGAAATATGGTTTTGTCTCCTGATCGTCCTGTCGCTCGGCACCCTGTCGCCGACGCCAGCCCTGGCGGCGGCTGGCGATGCCGCTAAGGAGCTAGCGGTCCAGCCGAGTGACCGGATCCTGGGCAAGGCCGAGGCCCCGATCACGATCATCGAATACGCCTCTCTGACCTGTCCGCACTGTGCGCATTTCGATGTCACGGTGCTGCCGAAGCTGAAAGAGAAATGGATCGACACCGGTAAGGCCAAGCTGATCCTGCGCGACTACCCGCTCGACGAGCCGGCCCTGCGCGCTGCGATGGTGGCGCGCTGCGCCCCGGCCGACCGCTTCTATCCGTTGATCGACACGTTTTTTGCGCAGCAGGAGCAATGGGCGACCTCGCGCGACTACCGCGCCGCGCTGGAGAAGCTCGTGAAGCTCGGCGGCATGAGCGACAAGGAGTTCAAGGCCTGCATCAGCGACAAAAAGCTGGAAGACCAGGTCGCGCAGAGCCGCCTGGTCGCCTCGCAGCAGCTTGGCGTCGACGCGACGCCGACCTTCTTTATCAACGGCAAAAAATTTGACGGCGCACCGACCGTCGAGGCTTTCGATCAAGCACTGTCCGGAGCGGCCCCAAAATCATGATAGCGGACCGATGCAGGTAGAGCGGCTTCGCCTCACCGGCTTTAAATCGTTTGTCGAGCCGACCGAGCTGGCGATTGAGCCGGGTCTGACCGGCATCGTCGGGCCGAATGGCTGCGGCAAATCCAACCTCGTCGAGGCGTTGCGCTGGGTCATGGGCGAGGGCTCGGCCAAGCGGCTGCGCGGCGGCGAGATGGACGATGTGATCTTTGCCGGCTCCGCCAGCCGGCCGGCCCGCAATTTGGCCGAGGTCGTGCTGACGCTCGACAACAGCGCCCGCGACGCACCTTTTGCTTTTAATGAAAGCCCGAGCCTCGAAGTCGCGCGGCACATTTCGCGCGGCCAAGGTTCGTCATACGTGATCAACGGCCGCGATGTGCGGGCCCGCGACGTCCAGCTCTTGTTCGCCGATGCCGCGACGGGACCGCACTCGGCGGCTTTGGTCAGCCAGGGCCGGGTCGCCGCCCTGATCGCCGCGAAGCCGACCGAGCGCCGCCTGCTCCTCGACGAGGCCGCCGGTACGACCGGTCTCCATGCCCGCCGCCACGAGGCCGAACTGAAGCTGCAAGGCGCCGAAGCAAACCTCGCACGGGTCGACGATGTCATCGCGACGCTTGCGGTGCAGATCGAGGCGTTGCGCAAGCAGGCTCGGCAGGCGCAGCGCTATCGTCGGCTCGGCGATCAGATCCGACAGACCGAGGCGTTGCTGTTTGCAGCGCGTTGGCATGCCGCGAACGCCGACGCGGAGCGCATCGCTGCGGGATTGCGCGAGATCGAGCGGGCCGTCGCCGCCGCGACCGAGGCGACACTCGCCGAGGAGCGGCACCGCGTCGAGGCGGAAGCGGCGCTGCCGGCATTGCGCATGGCGCAGGCCGAGGCCGCGGCGGCCGTGCAGCGACTCAGTCATGCCCGCGAAGCGCTCGAGCAGGAGTTGGCGCGCGTCATCGCCGCCCGCAACGAGGCGGAGCGCCGACGCAGTCAGGTCGACGCGGATCTGGACCGCGAGGCGGAGCACCTCGCCGACGCGGAAGCCGCGCTCCTGCGGCTCGAAAACGAGCGGAGCGGGTTGCAGCTTCGCATCGAGGCGGCAGAGGGGGCGCGCGCCGAGGCGGCAGCGCAGCTCGAGGCCGCGGTCACCGCGTTATCCGGCGCCGAAGCCGGGTTGCAGGAGATCATCGAAGCCTGTGCGACCGGGGAGGCGCGCCGCGCCGCGCTCGAACGCCAGCAACGCGAGCTGACCGATCGCCACAGCCAATTGCAGGCGCGGCTCGCCGACAATGAGCGCCAGCGCGAACCGCTGATCGCCGCCCTGATTGCCCCCGCCGCGTTGGCGGAAGCAGCCGCCGCGGTCGCCGATGCCGGCTCGCAGCTCGAAGCGCGCCGCGCCAGCGTCCTTGCCGCGGCCGAAGGATCGCTCGCGGCGCAGCAGCGGGAGGGCGCGGCGGTCGACCGCGCACGCGAGGCGCAGGCGATCCTCGCGCGGCTGCAGGCCGAAGCCGACGCGCTCAGCCGAATGCTGGCCGGATCGGCAGAGGAAAACAGCGATCGCCCGCCGGTGCTGTCGCTGCTGGAGGTGCCCGAGGGGTTCGAGGCGGCGACCGCGGCGTTGTTTGACGGCGAGCTCTCGGCGCCGCTGCTGCCGTCCGATCGCGAAGCGCGCGATGTAACGAGCGGCTGGGTCGCACTGGCGCCGCTTGCCGAAACCGCCGCGCTGCCCGCGGGTGTGCATGCCTTCGCTCCCGAGATCGGCGCGCCGGCGGCTCTCGCGCGGCGTCTCGGCCAGGCCGGCTGGGTCGACAACGAGACAGCGGGCTGGGAATTGCAGCCGCAACTGCGCCCCGGCCAGAGTCTCGTCGACCGAGACGGGCGGTTATGGCGCTGGGACGGTTTCACCCGGCTCGCTCCGGCCACTTCCGCGACCGCCGAAAAGCTGCGACAGCGCAACCGGCTGGCGGCGCTCACCGGCGAAATCGACGGCGTATCCGCGTCGGCGCGGGAAGCCGCCGAATTGGCCGCCGCGGCGCGCGGTGCCCGTGAAGCCGCCGCAGTGGCGGAGCGGGGCGCTATCGCCGAGCTGCGCGGCTCGGAAGAACGTCTTGCCAATGCGCGGGCGGCCGAAGCCGAGCTGACGCGGCGCGGCTTGGCGGCCGAGACCCGGCTCGCAGCGCTGCAAGACGCGATCGGCAAGCTCGGCGGCGAGTTCGGCGACATCGCCGCCCAGATCGCCGAGACGGAGCGCGCGCTGCACTCCTTGCCCGCTCCGGAATTGGCGCGCAGCGAATTGGAAGCGGCACGTGCCGAGGCAGCGACGGCACGCCGCCGTGAGGCCGAGGCGCGGGGCGCGCTCGACCGGCTGGCGCATGAGGATGAAGCGCGCCGGCAGCGCCTCGCCGCGATCGATGCCGAGAACGAATCCTGGCGCAAGCAGCGCGATGGCGCCGCCGTGCAGCACGCCATCCTCGAAGACCGCAAGACGACGCTGGCCGCCGAAATCGCCGAACTCGCCAGCCGCCCCACCGCGATCGCCGCCGATACCGAGGCGCTCGCCGAGACATCGGCGAAAGCGGCGGCGCGCTCGCGCGACACCGGCGATGCGCTGGCGATCGGCGAGACGCGGCTGCGCGAGGTGACCGAGAAGGCACGCGCCGCCGAACAGCAATTGGGCCAAGCGCGCGAAACCCGCGCCCGGCTCAAGGCGCAGCGCGAGGCGGCAGACGAAAGCTTAGTGCGGCTGCGCGAGGAGATCCGTGAGCGGCTCGACCGCGCGCCGGAAGATCTCGGCGGCATGATCGGCGATGCGGAAGCGATTGCCGCTGCCGACAGCGGCGCGCTGGCGGTGCGGCTCGAACGCATGCTGCGCGAGCGCGAAAATATCGGCCCGGTCAATCTGATCGCCGAGCAAGAGATGGCCGAGACGGAGACCCGCCTCGAAGGCCTGCAGCGCGAGCGCGAGGATTTGACCGCCGCGATTGCCCGACTGCGGCAGGGCATCGGCACACTGAACCAGGAGGGGCGCCGTCGGCTGCTCGCTGCGTTTGATCAACTCAACCGCCATTTCGGCGAGTTGTTCGAGCGCCTGTTCGGCGGCGGCAAGGCCGAGCTTGCCTGGGTCGGCGATGGCGACCCGCTCGACAGCGGCCTCGACATCCTGGCGAGCCCGCCCGGGAAGCGTCTGCAACACCTCTCGCTGCTGTCGGGGGGCGAGCAGGCGTTGACCGCGATCGCACTGATCTTCGCCGTGTTCCTAACCAACCCGGCGCCGATCTGCGTCCTCGACGAGGTCGATGCGCCACTCGACGATGCCAATGTCGACCGCTTCTGCCGCATCGTCGCCGAGACCGCCGATGCGACCGGCACGCGCTTTCTGCTCGTCACGCATCATCGCATCACGATGGCGCGCATGGACCGGCTGTACGGCGTGACGATGGCCGAGCGCGGCGTCTCGCAGCTCGTCTCCGTCGATCTCGCCCGTGCCAACGAGCTGCGGCAGACCGCATAAGCTCCGCCGTGCTTTACCCCTCTGAAGACGCGACAAAAATCGCTGCCCACGCCATCCTGACCTTAGGTTGACACTCTGAGGGTGCCTAATTATGGTGCGCGCCGTTCCGGCCATGCCGGCCGGAATGAGCGGTATTGCGCTTCCCGACATGAGTGAAAGCGGGCCGCCGGACCCCCTGGCACGGCTTGGCGAGCGGCTCGACAAGGCGCGGGCGAGGCGCAATGGCAAGCCCATGCCGGAGCCCGACAACGCCGACTTGCAGCGAGGCGCCGGTCTCGGGTTTCGCATCGGCATCGAGTTCGTGGTCGCAATCGTCATCGCGACCGGGTTGGGTTGGGCATTGGATCGCTGGCTCGGGACCCGCCCCTGGGGGACGATCGTCTTGTTCTTTCTCGGGGTCGGCGCCGGTATGCTGAGCGTCTATCGCGCAGTCGCCGGTATCCGCATGCCGGTCGGTTCGCGGCCGCTTGATAAGATCGATAGCGGCCGCAAGCCGAAGGACGATTGGGACGACGACGAGGCCTGATGTGGCGTTAGAGATCCAACCTCTGGAGCAGTTCACGATCGAGCGGCTGATCCCGCTCCATATCGGCCGGCTCGACGTCTCCTACACGAACTCGGCGCTGTTCATGACAATCGCGGTCGTGCTGATCACCGCGTTGATGCTGCTCGGCACCCGCCGGGCGGCCCTGGTGCCCGGCCGATGGCAGTCGGTCGCCGAGATGATGTACGAGTTTGTCGCCGATATGGTCGATACGAATGCCGGCCACGGCGCGCGCGATTTCTTCCCGTTTGTCTTCACGCTGTTTCTGTTCATCCTGTTCAGCAATCTGCTCGGACTGATCCCGTACAGCTTCACAGTCACGAGCCACATCATCGTGACCTTCGCGCTCGCCGCGATCGTGTTCATCGGCGTGACGATCGTCGGCATCGTCAGACACGGCTGGCATTTTCTGCGGCTCTTCGTGCCGGAGGGCGTGCCCATCGTGCTCTTGTTCCTGCTCGTGCCGATCGAGCTCCTGTCCTATTTCATCCGCCCGTTCACGCTCTCGATCCGGCTTTTCGCCAATATGCTCGCCGGCCACACGATGCTGGCGATCTTCGGCGGCTTCGCGGCGGGAGTTGGCCTCTTGGCCTTTTTCCCACTGGCGATCAACATCGCGCTGGTCGGCCTCGAACTGCTCGTCGCCGTATTGCAGGCCTATGTCTTTGCGATCCTGACTTGCCTTTATCTGCGCGACGCCCTCCACCTGCACTGAGCCGCTCTTCAAAGAAGGAACCCTCACGATGGATCTTGCTTCCGCCAAAATGATCGGCGCCGGTCTTGCCTGCATCGCGCTGGTCGGCGCCGGCGTCGGCATCGGCAATGTCTTCTCCGCGCTGATCAACTCGGTCGCCCGCAACCCGGCCTCGCAAGCGCAGGTGCAGCCTTTTGCGTTCCTCGGCTTTGCGCTGGCCGAGGCAACCGGGCTCTTCGGCCTGGCGATCGCGTTCTTGATCCTGTTCGTGTTTTAGATCGCACCACGACTGGTTTCGCCATGGCCGATCCCCCGGCAGCGAGCACAATGCTAAACCCCGTTGCACGGGTCGTAGCGCTGATGCCGCTTGGCGCGATGGCTTTCGTCTCCGGCAGTGCTGCCGCAGCCGAGCATGGGATGCCGCAACTCGACATCTCGACCTTCACGCCGCAGCTGGTCTGGCTGGTGATCTGGTTCGTCGTGCTCTATGTGCTGATGGCGAAGCTTGCGCTGCCGCGCGTTGCCGCGGCAATGGAGGCGAGGCGCCAGCGGCGCGAGGGTGACCTCGCCCGCGCCACCCAGCTAAGGGCCGATGCCGAGGCGGCGAGCGCTGCCTATCAGAAAGCGCTCGCGGAAGCGCGCGCCCAGGCGCAATCGACGATCAAGGAAACCTCCGACCGGCTCGCCGCCGATGCTGCCGAACGGCAGCGTGCTTTGGCGGCCACATTGGCCGGCCAGATCGCCGAAGCCGAGCGCCGCATCGTGGCCACAAAGGAGCAGGCGTTGGCCGAGGTGCGCGGCATCGCGGTCGATGTCGGCCGCAGCATCGTCGAGAAGCTGACCGGTGCCGCGCCAGATCCTGCGAAGCTGGCCACGGCGGTCGAGAGCACCCTGTCGGAGCGGGCGCAGTGATACACCTTTTTGCCGATCCCGAGTTCTGGGTCTTGCTCGCGGTCGTGGTGTTCGCGGCCATTGTCTGGAAGCCGGTGCGCCGCTTCGTCGTCGGCACGCTCGACCAGCGCGCGATGCGCATCCAGGGCGAGCTTGAGGAAGCGCGCAAATTGCGCGAGGAGGCCGAGCGGCTCCTCGCCGACTATCAGAAAAAGCAGCGCGAGGCCGCCTCCGAGGCTCAGGCTATCATCGCGCATGCCCGCGAGGAAGCCGAGCGCATCGCCGCGCAGGCGGCTCGCGACCTGCAACAATCGCTCGAGCGCCGCCAGCGGCTTGCCGAGGAACGGATTGCGCAGGCCGAGAGCAAGGCGATCGACGAGATCCGCGCCGCCGCCGTCGATGTCGCCATCGACGCGGCGCGCCGGGTCATCGTCTCCGAGCTCGACGAGCGCCGCGGCGCGGCGATGCTCGATACCGCGATCGCTTCATTGCCGCAGCGTCTGCGCCAATAGCGCCCGCGTTCCACGGAACAGTCCTGCGCTAGGCCGCGTTGGGAAGACAGCCCCGGTATTTCGAGCGGAGCTGTCCGATGAGCATCAACAAACGCAACATCGATCATGGCGGGATCTCGCCGGAAAGCCCCGGCCCGGTCCGGCCGAGCGGCACCGGCACGCATGCCCGGCACCGCCGTGAGTTGGAACGCGCCGCCGAGGATGCGCAGATGAGAGGCGTGCAAGGCCGCAAAGCCGGACCGCAACCGCCGACCGGCACCCCTGGCGATCTCTGTGTGCGCGATCCGGACCAGCCGATGACCGACGACCAGGCGGAGCATCTGCGCGTTCTGTGCGAGGAAGCGGGCGAGCCGTTCGATCCGTCGCTGACCCGCGACGCCGCCGAGCGGCAGATCGATCGCCTGCAGCGCCGCGCCGGCTTCAAACCATAGAAGGACTGCCGGGCGTCCCGCCCGCCAGTTCGTCGTCAAGAGGCGGCCGAGACGGCCGCCGTCCATCACGCGGCAATGCGCATTTCCTGGCGCACGAGATCGGCGCAGCGCTCGCCGATCATGATTGTTGCGGCGTTCGTGTTGCCCGAGATGACGGTGGGCATGATCGAGGCGTCGGCGACGCGCAGCCCCGTGACGCCGCGCACCCTGAGCTCGGGATCGACAACCGCCATCGCATCGATCCCCATCTTACAGGTGCTGGTCGGGTGATAGACCGTGCCGCCGCGCCGTCGCGCAAAATCTAACAGCTCTGCATCGCTCTGCACGGCGGACCCCGGCAGATACTCCGAGGCGACGAACTGCGCGAGCGCGGTTTGCGCCAGCAGCTCCCGGCACAATCTCAGCCCGGCGACGATCGTCTGTTGATCCGTCGCAGCGGTCAGATAATTCGGATGAACCGCGGGCGAGGCTGAAGGATCGGCGCTGCGCAATTTTATCTCGCCGCGGCTGTCGGGCCGGAGCTGGTAGGCGATCATCGAAAAGCCCGACCACGGGTGCAGCCCGTCCTGCGGGCGGTCGGCGCTGAACGGCTGGATCGACAATTTGACGTCGGGCGACGCCAGCTCCGGCCGGGTGCGCGCGAACAACGCCGCCGGCGAGCTGCACATCGCAAGCGGTCCTCGGCGCAGCAAATAATATTCGAGACCGACCTTGAGCTTCTTCGCGTTGCTCCGCATCACGTCGTTGACCGTAATCGGTACCCGGCATTTCAGCTTCAGCGGCGCCGAGTAATGGTCCTGCAGGCTGTGCCCGACCCCGGGCAGGTGCTGCACGACGGGGATGCCGACCGCCGACAGATGCTCCTGCGGCCCGATCCCGGACAGCATCAATAGCTGCGGCGAGTTGACGGCGCCGCCGCACACGATGATCTCGCGCGCCGCGTGCGCTTCGAATTGGCGGCCGCCCCGCCGGAACGAGACGCCGACGGCGCGGCGGCCTTCAAACAGGATCTTGTCGCTCAGCGCCTCGGTGACGACCTGCAGATTGCGCCGCTGCATCGCCGGCCGCAGATAGCCGACCGCGGTCGAGCAGCGCCTTCCATTCCGCGTCGTCGTCTGGTGATAGCCGACGCCGTCCTGGCGCGCGCCGTTGAAATCGTCATTGCGCGGAAAGCCGAGCGCGACCGCCGCCTCGGTAAAGGCTTCGCAGATCGGGTGATGGTCCGGAACATCGGAGACGCAGAGCGGTCCCTCGGTGCCGTGGAACTCGTCGGCGCCGCGCGTCTGGTGCTCGGCGCGTTTGAAATAGGGCAGCACGTCGTCGAACGACCAGCCGGTGTTGCCGAGCTGGCGCCAATGGTCGAAATCCTCGGCCTGGCCGCGGATGTAGACCATGCCGTTGATCGAGGACGAGCCGCCGAGCACCTTGCCGCGCGGCCAGTAGACGCGGCGGTCGCCGGCCCCCGGATCGGGCTCGGTTTCGTAGCACCAGTTGACCGACGGATCGGCAAAGGTCTTGCCGAAGCCGAGCGGAATGTGGATCCAGCGGTTGTCGTCGTCGCCGCCGGCTTCGAGCAGAAGGACGCGCGTTCCCGGGTCTTCGCTGAGCCGCGCCGCGACGGCGCAGCCGGCAGAGCCGGCGCCGATCACGATGAAATCGGCCTCGATCGCATGGAGTTGAATGGCCATCCGGCGCCTCCCCTATTGGCGCGGGAGTTATGCCATGCCCGGCGAGGCGATGCACTCCGAGGCTGGGCCTAGCTCTGGCGCTGCGCCTCGATCTCGCCGGCTAGACGTAGCCGCAGATACGCGGTGACCGCCGCCTCCTCGGGACTCATATGTTCGATATTCTCTTTCAGATAGGCGTCGGTCTTCGCGGCAAGCGCTTCGAGCAGGGTGCCGTCGACATAGCCTTCGAAGATTGCCGGATGAATGTAGCAGCGCCGGCAGATCGCCGGCGTGTTGCCGAGATGCTTCGCGACCTTCTCGACGGCGCGCACGATCGCCTTCTTCCGCTTGCTCTCGGTATCGAGGTCGCGGAAACCCCGCAGCGCCTTCGCCGCGAGCTGCGTGCCGGACCAGGTGCGGAAGTCTTTTGCGGTGACATCCTCCCCCGTGATCTCGCGCAGATAGGCGTTAACCTCCTCCGAGCCCACCGCATGCTGATTGCCTTCGTCGTCGAGATACTGGAACAGCTCGTACCCGGGCAGGTCGCGACAGCCTTTGACGATGCGCGCGAGCCGGCGGTCGCTGATGTCGCTCTCATATCGGTTGCCGCTCTTGCCGCGGAAGCTGAGATGGATGTGGCTGCCGTCGACCCGGACATGGCGATCGCGCAACGTCGTCAGCCCGAAGCTCTTATTGGTCCGCGCGTACTCGGTGTTGCCGACGCGGAACAGCGTTAACTCCATCAGCCGCACGACGGCCGCCAGCACGCGCTCTCGCGGCAGCCCCGGCCGCTTCAGATCCGCCTCGACGCGGGCCCGGATGAGCGGCAAAACTCGCGCGAAAATCAATAACTTACCGTACTTGGCTTCGTCGCGCACTTCGCGCCAGCGCGGATCATAGCGGTATTGCTTGCGGCCGCGCTGGTCGCGTCCGGTCGCCTGCAGATGCCCGTTCGGGTCGCGGCAGATCCACACATCGGTCCAGGCCGGTGGGATCGCCAGCTTGCGGATGCGCTTCAGTGTTGCGATGTCGCGGACAAGCGAACCGTCGGGGAGGCGGTAGTCGAAGCCGTTGCGCGCCTGGCGGCGCGTGATGCCGGGCATCGTGTCGTGGACGTAACGCAGCTGCGCGCGCCGTGCCGCGACGGCGGGATCGAGCGCCGCGATCGGCGTCGCAACAACGTCGACATTTCGCTGTTTTACGTCATCGGGTTTTTGTCGTAGTGATGCTGCGTTCATAACCCGATTCGACGAAATGCAATTCTCTCTTCTGATCAACAGGGCAATTAACCTCCTGTTTCCAAAAAAGGTTTTCAATTGGTGTTGCGGAACCAAATCGGCTCCGTGAGTGTCAGGAACGGTAAAGGGGAGGCGTAGGTTTCGCCTTCGCTGTTTGCGACAACCGCTAAGGAGACTCAAATGGCAACGACGACCCGGCGCAAGACAGCCGCGCGCAAAACGACCGCTCGCAAGAAGACCGCGCGCAAGACGACCGCGCGCAAGACGACCGCGCGCAAGACGACCGCGCGCAAGACGACCGCGCGCAAGACGACCGCGCGCAAGAAGACCGCGCGCAAGGCGCCCGCCCGCAAGACGGCGGCTCGCAGGACGACTCGCAGAGCCTCGGCGACACCGAAACCGGCGATGCCTGCGTCGAACTCGACGTCCTCGTAAGGGCGTCGCGATCATAGCTCCGCCTGCTCGGAAATTTGCGCTCGTCCGTAACAGCGGTAACGGCGCAAACTATCCGCCGGCCCGCGAGGCGCCGGATGGATCGGGGAGGCGGAGATGCAATTCGGCTTCAACCTGCCGAATACCGGTGCGCTTGCCGCGCCGGATAATGTTGTGCGCATCGCGCGTGAGGGGGAGACGCTCGGCTACGACTACTTGACGGTTACCGACCACGTCGTGTTGCCGGATATGGCCGAGCCGGGCTATCCCTACTCAGAAAGCGGCGCCTTTTACTCCCGCGACAGTGCTTATCGGCATGAAATGCTGACGCTCGCCGCCTATCTGGCGGCGGTGACGGCAAAGCTGCGGGTTGTGCTGGCGGTACTGGTCGTCCCGCATCGCCCGGCGGTACTGGCCGCGAAGATGCTATCCACGATCGACGACCTCGCCGCCTTCCGCACATTATGGACCAAAGAAAAGCCCTGCATCGACGGACGCTATGTTCATTATGACGGGCTCGTGCTGGAGCCAAAGCCGGCGCAGAAGCCGCATCCGCCGATTTGGGTGGGCGGCGAGAGCGGCCCCTCCCTGCGGCGCGCGGCGCGCTTCGGAGACGCGTGGTATCCGATCGGCAGCAACAACGCGCACCTCCTCGACACGTTGCCGCGCTATCAGGCCGGCGTCGCTCGGCTGCGTCAGCTGACCGCCGCAGCCGGGCGCGACGCGAACGCGGTTGCGCTGACCTACCGCGTCAAGCGCTACGGGGACGCCGTGCCGGCTATCGCCTCCGACGGCAACCGCCGCCTGTTTTCCGGCAGCGACGCCGACCTCATCGCCGACATCCGCACCCTCCGCGATCTCGGCGTCACCGCGATCGATTTCGATTTCGAGCGCCCCCGGGCCGACGATGTGATCGCCGAGATGTCCTCCTTCCGCGACCGCGTGCTGGCGCGGGTCTAGGCCCATCAAAATCGTGGCATTCGGCGCGCCAGCGTCGCAGACTTGGCGCCGCGACAAATCGGGAGCCCCCCGCCGATGCAATCCTCCGCCGCCGCGTCCCGCCATCTGCCGATCCGCAAGGACTGGCTCGCCGCGACGCAAGAGCCCGCGCTCGAGCCCGACCAGCCGATCATCGACCCGCACCATCACCTGTGGGACCGTCCAAACAACCGCTATCTCTTCCATGATCTCCTCGAAGACCTGAACAGCGGCCACAATATCCGCGCCACGGTCTTTCTCGAATGCCGCGAGATGTACCGCGCCGAGGGCCCGCCCGAATTGCGCTCGCTCGGCGAGACGCAATTCGTCGCCGGCGTCTCGGCGATGAGCGAGAGCGGCAAATACGGCGCGGCGCGCGCCTGCGCCGGCATTATCGGCAATGTCGATTTCCGCGTCGGCAACCGCGCCAAGGGCATTCTGGAGCAGCACATCATCCTGTCCGGCGGACGTTTCCGCGGCATCCGGAACGGCGCGACCTGGCACCAGGATCCGAGCCTCAGGATCTTCACCTCCGGCTCCGGTGAAGGCCTCTACGTCGACCGTGCCTGGCGCGAGGGCTTTGCGGCATTGGCGCCGCTCAATCTCACCTTCGAAGCGTGGATGTTCCACACCCAGCTCGGGGATCTCGTCGATCTCGCGCGCGCCTTCCCGGAAACCAAGATCGTGCTGAACCATATCGGCGGCGCGCTGGCGGTCGGTCCCTATACCGACAAGCGCGATGAAGTCTTCGCCGAGTGGAGCCAGCAGATCGCCAAGCTCGGGCAATTCCCCAACGTCTATATCAAGCTCGGCGGGCTCGGCATGCCGTCGCTGATGGGCTTCGAGATGGGCCGCCAGGACTCCGCGCCCTCCTCGGAACAGCTCGCCAAGGCATGGCGCCCCTATATCGAAACCTGCATCGCCGCCTTTGGCCCCGACCGCTCGATGTTCGAGAGCAACTTCCCGGTCGACAAGGGGATGTGCAGCTACAGCAATCTGTGGAACGCGTTCAAGCGCATCGCCGAGAATTATTCGAATGACGAGAAGAACGCGATGTTCCACAACACCGCGCTGAAATTTTACCGATTGTACTAAAATAACCCCGCCGTCCCGGCGAAGGCCGGGACCCACCTTTCAGCCGCACGTGCCGCGGATAGGTGGACCCCGACCTGCCTCGGGGTGACGATTGGAACGGAAGGAGAAGGCGCTATGCCATTGCCCAGACAAGAGGTCGATGCGACGACGCCGAAATACCTGCGCGACAAATACGCGATCGTCGGCGTCGGCGAGACGACCTATACCCGCGGCTCGGGGATCAGCACGCGGGCGCTCGGCACCTGGGCGGTGCGCAACGCGATCCTCGACGCCGGACTTAAACCGAGCGACGTCGATGGCATGCTCGACTATTCCGGCGGCGACTCGACGTCTGCGACCTTTATCGCCGGCGATCTGGGGCTGCGCCTCAATTTCTACATGGATGTGGTCGGCGGCGGCTCCTCGACCGAGGCGCTGGTCGGCATCGCGATCGGCATCATCGAGGCCGGGCTCTGCAAGACCGTCGCAATCTTCCGCGCGATGAACGGCTACAGCCAGGTGCGGATCGGCGGCACCGGGGCGCGCTCGGCGGCGCCCGTCGCCGGCGACATGCTGCACAACCGCGCCTATGGCTGGCAAAGCGCCGGGCAGAGCTTCGCGCCAACCTTTATGCGCCACATGTACGATTACGGCACGACGCCCGAGCAGGTCGCGCACGTTAAGATGTTCCACAGTCATCACGCCTCGAACAACCCCAAGGCGTATTACAAAAAGCGCTTCACGGTCGAGGACGTCGTCAACAGCCGCTTTATCTGCAAGCCGCTGCACCTCCTCGATTGCTGCGTCGAGACCGATAACGGCACCGCGATCATCGTGACCTCGGCCGAGCGGGCGAAGGACTGCAAGCACCCGCTGGTCCTGATCCGCGGGGTTGTCGGCCGCTGCAACAAGCCGCGCCTCGACATGCATTACCAGCACGGCCCGATCTCGCGAGTCGCAGGCTATTACGCCAAGGACATCCTGTGGCCGAATGCCGGGCTGGGCCCGGACGATGTGGACGTCACCGGCTCCTATGACGCCTTCACCTTCACAACGATGCTGCAGCTTGAGGATTACGGCTTCTGCAAAAAGGGCGAGGGTGGCCAGTACGTCTCCGACGGGTCGATCACCTTGGGCGGGCGGCGGCCCAACAACACCTCCGGCGGCCATCTCTGCGAGGGCTACACGCATGGCATGAACATGGTCATCGAGAACACAAGGCAGCTGCGCCACGATGTCGACGATTCCTGCCCGGTCGGCGCGGACGGCAAGCGGCAACACACCTACGATTACCGCGAGGGCGGCTGTCGGCAGGTCAAGGATGTCGAGGTCAGCGCCAATCTCGGTTGGGCTAACCCGGCGACCGCGTCGTCAATGGTCATGCGAAAAGGCTGGTAGGGGAGAGACGGCGATGGCGATCGAAGGACAATATCTCGGCATGGGGCTGCGCATCGACGACCTCGATGTCGAGAACGTCGAATATTTCAAGCACTGCGCCGCGCATGATTTCCACCTGCAGGCCTGCGCTCAATGCAACCGGCTGCGCTATCCGCCGACGACGGCTTGCCCGTGGTGCATGTCGCGCGAGTCGACATGGAAGAAGGTCGAGGGCAAGGGCGCGGTGCATTCCTACACGGAGGTGCATCACGCGATTCAGCCGTCTTTCCGCGCCAAGACCCCCTATATGGTGCTGCTGGTCGATCTCGATACGCAGAAGGGCGAGCCGACCCCCGACGAGGCATTGCGCGTCATTGGCAATTTGTGCACGCCCGACGGGCAGCTCGCGCCGCCCGACATGGTCAAGCGGGTCGGTGTCGGCACTCGCGTCCGCATGGTGTTCAGCGATGTCTCGGACGGAATCGCGCTGCCGCAATGGACAATCGACGAGACGGCGCAGCAACCGGCAAAGGTTTGGCGCTACGCCCAGGAATAAGCGTGCGGGCGTTGCGGGTGTGTCCTCAGAAGGTCACGCGTATTCCGCCATAAACCGATAGCGGCTGGCCCAGCACTTCGCTGCGGTGATCGGTGAGGACGATCGGCAAGCCGACATTGGCCGAGGCCCGCGGATCGAAAAACGTGCCGAACAGCGCATAGCGCCGGTCGAACGCGTTGTTCAGCAACAGAAAGACCTGCACCTCCTTGGTCACTTGATAGGAGGTGTGCAGGTTCAGGAGCCAATAGCCCGGCAACTTCTTGTTCTGGTTGGCATCGTCGCCGAGGAAAAACCGGCTGCCGACCGCGACGGCATCAGCGCCGAGCTTCCATTGCGGCGTCGGCATAAAGTCGAACCCGAACTTGGCCTGGTGCAGCGGGATCCCGGGAATGCTCTTTCCCGGAAGCACGTGCACGTTACCATTCGCGTCCGCCAATGGGTTGTTCGGCGAGGGGAGATCGCCGGTGAACTGGTATGTCGCGTCGA
>VAZF01000135.1 GCA_005888425.1 Alphaproteobacteria bacterium | reverse complement strand
GTCTCGCGCGCGGAGGCGCGGCCGCCGCCGCGGTAATCCCGGGTTCCATACTTTTTCCAATAGGTGTAGTCGGCGTGCCCCGGCCGGAAACGGTCGGCGATGTTGCGGTAGTCCTTCGAGCGCTGGTCGACATTCTCGATCAACAGCTGGATCGGCGTACCGGTCGTCTGCCCCTCGAAGACGCCGGACAGGATCTTGACCTCGTCGGGCTCGCGCCGCTGCGTCGTGTAGCGCGACTGTCCGGGCCGGCGCCGGTCAAGCCAGTGCTGGATGTCGGGCTCGGCGAGCGGGATCCGCGGCGGCACGCCATCGACGACGACGCCGATCGCCGGTCCGTGGCTCTCGCCCCAGGTCGTAAAGCGGAACAGCGTCCCGAAGCTATTGCCGGCCATCGGCCTTCCGCTCCGTCACACCACCGCGATGTCGGGCGCGTCGGCGCGCTTCATGCCGACGACGTGATAGCCGCAATCGACATGGTGGACCTCGCCGGTGACCCCGCTCGACAGATCGCTCAACAGATAAACCGCCGACCCGCCGACCTCCTCGATCGTGACATTGCGCTGCAGCGGCGAATTCAGCTGGTTCCATTTGAGGATGTAGTGGAAATCGCCAATGCCATAAGCGGCCAAGGTCTTGATCGGCCCAGCCGAGATCGGCCGCGAGATAGCGCACACTGGCTTCGAGCGCCGCCTTCGCCACGCCCATGACGTTGTAATGCGGCATGACCCGTTCAGCGCCGTAATAGGTCAGCGTCAACAGGCTGCCGCCGTTCTGCATCAGCGGCACCGCCCGGCGGCACACATCGGTGAAGGAGAAGCAGGAGATCTCGAGCGTGCGCAGGAAATTGCCACGGCTCGTCTCGATGTATTTGCCGGTCAGCTCGTTCTTGTCGGAAAAGGCGATCGCGTGCACCAGAAAGTCGAGCCGCCCCCAACGATCGGCAATCTCCGCGAACAACGAATCGAGGCTCGCCTCGGAGCCGACATCCGCCTCGACCACGAAATCGCTCTCCAGGCTCGCGGCCAGGGGCCGTACCCGCTTTCCCAGCGCGTCGCCCTGATAGGTAAAGGCCAGCCGGGCGCCCTGCGCATGCGCTGCCTTGGCAATGCCCCAGGCGATCGAGCGCTCATTGGCGACGCCCATGATGAGGCCTTGTTTTCCGGCCATCACGGCCATTTTGTTCTCCTTCCGCCGCGGCTCGGTTGGCGGGGACCGGGCAGGCGCCCCCTCGCGGCATCCTACACGAAGCCGGTAGGCCCGGCGAGCAACCCCCCGATCTCCTGCACATAGTGACCGCGGGGTTACCAGGAGCGCGGCGCTGTTCATTTAACGAGATCCGCCGTATAGGGTCGGGGATGCAACAGACCGAGAACAATCGCCGGGCCGGGTTTATCGGCGCGCTACACGAGAGGCTGGTGGCGCTGGCGACCTTCTCCCGCTACGCGGTGCACCGGTTCAGCAGGGACGGCTGCTTTGCCGCCTCGGGCGCGCTCAGCTACACGACGCTTGTCTCTCTCGTCCCGCTCGGGGTGATCGCGCTCGGCATCCTGTCCGCCTTCCCGAATTTCGCCGATGTGCGGCAGGAGCTGCTCGACCTCGTATTCCGCAACTTCATCCCGACGATCAGCGAACAGGCCGCCTGGTGGTTCCAGTATTTCGCGGGCTCCGCGGGCCAGGCGACCGCGATCGGCATTGTCGGCATCGCCGGCACCGGCGTCTTGCTGCTGGCCACGGTCGAAGATCAGCTGAACGCGCTGTGGCGCGTGACGACGCCGCGCCCATGGGGACAGCGTGTGCTCGCTTACTGGACCTTAATCACGCTGGGTCCGCTACTCGTCGGCATGAGCCTGACCTTGTCGACGTATCTCGACACGGCGGCGCGCCGCGCCGGGTTCGACCCGGAAGCCTTTTATCAATTCGCCAGCGGCTGGCCGCATCTGCTGGCGCGGCTGGTACCGTTCCTGCTCGAGCTGATCGCCTGCGCGCTGCTCTACTGCGTCATCCCGAATTGCGCGGTGCGGTGGCGCGATGGGCTGGCCGGCGCGGCGGTCGCGGCGATCGCGATCGAAATCCTCAAGATCGGTTTCGCGATCTATATCGGCTCGATGTCGTCCTACCAGACGGTTTATGGCGCGCTGGCGGCAATCCCGATCTTTCTGTTGTGGATGTACGTGTCCTGGATGGCGGTGCTGCTGGGCGCCGTGGTCGCGGCCAATCTGCCGACCTGGCGGGTCGATGAGCGCCTCGCACATCTCAGCACCGGTGGGGTGCGGCTGGGCTTCAGCCTCGCCTTGATCGGCGCCCTGGCGCGCGCACAGCGGCGCGGCCTAACGAGCCGCATCGCCAGCCTGGCGGTGGAGCTCGGTGTCGCAACCTCCGTCGTCGACGAGCACCTGCAGCAACTCGCGCGCGCCGGTTTTGCCGCGCCGACCCAATCCGGCGGCTGGGTTCTCGCCTGGAACCCGGAAACGGCAACGCTGCACGATCTCTATGAAGCCCTCGACCTGCCGCTTGCCGGACGCTGGCGCGATCACCCGGTGGCGCCCTGGCAGGTGCAGGTCGCGCCGGCGATGGACCGCATCGTCAAGGCCGAGAGCGCGGCGATGCGCATGACCTTGGCCGCACTGTTGACCGAGATCCATGCCCCCGCCCCGAGCCCGATCCGGGCGGTGGCCGACGGGTTCGGCGGCGAGTAGCGCATGCCTCGGCAGCGGATCGAAGACGGAGCGCCTGGCCGGTGACCGACGACATCGCCGAGCACGAACCCTTTGCGCCGTTTGCGCGCTGGTTTGCGCTGGCCTCTGAAAGCGAGACGCTGGCCGAGACGATGACCCTCGCGACCGCGACCCCCGACGGCGTCCCATCGATCCGCGCCGTGCTGCTCAAGGGCGCCGATGAGCGCGGCTTTGTGTTCTACACGAATTTCGAGAGCCGCAAGGCCGAAGAACTGTTCGCCAACCCGCACGCTGCCTTGTGCTTTCACTGGAAGTCGTTGGGCCGGCAGGTGCGCATCGAAGGCGCCGCCTCGCTCGTCTCCGATGCCGAGGCGGACGCCTATTTCACCTCGCGGCCGCGCGATAGTCAGATCGGCGCCTGGGCGTCGGAGCAGTCACGCCCGCTCCCTGACCGCGCCACGCTCGAACACCGCTTTGCGGAGCTGACCCGGCATTATACCGCCGACGCCGTCCTGCCGCGGCCGGCCTATTGGTCCGGCTTTCGCGTCGCCCCCGAGCGCATCGAGTTCTGGCAGGAACGGCCGTTCCGGCTGCATGATCGCGTGCTGTTCACCCGTGAGGGCGAGGCATGGCGGAAAGAGCGCCTGTTCCCGTAGACAGCCGCTGAGCGACCAGCACTGCGCGAAGTTGTCGCGCTCGCCGGTATCCTGTCCTACGGCTTCTACGCACACTTGAAATGTTACTACCGTAACATTACCTCGGCACCATGCTTACCCGTCCATGGTTGCTGCTGACCTACAAGGTGCCGCCCGAACCAGCCGCGAAACGCATCGCGCTATGGCGCCGGCTGAAGGGCATGGGGGCGGTCTACCTGCAGAACAGCGTATGCCTCCTGCCGAAAACCGATGATCACGTGCGGCGGCTCAAGATGCTGGAAAACGATGTCGCCGAAATGAGCGGCGACGCGGTGATCCTCGAAACCATCGCGCTTGACCGCTCCCAGGAAGAAAAGGTGATCGCCCGCTTCCAGGCGGACCGGGACGAGGCCTACCGCGAGCTGATCGACAAGTGCGACGATTTCGAGGCGGAGATTGCCAAGGAAACCGCCGCACAGCACTTCACCTACGCCGAACTCGAGGAGAACGACGTCGATCTGAAAAAGCTGCAGGTCTGGTTCGAGAAGATCAAGAAGCTGGATTTTTACGACGCCGAACTCGCGGTCGAGGCTGCCGAGCGGCTCAAAGGCTGCGAGCGCCTGCTCGACGCGTATGCCCAGCGCGTCTTCGAGGCGCACGACGAGAACCGTTGAGAGAGAGCTGAGATGCTGATCTGGTCAACCGCCGCGCCGGCCATCGGCGCCGCTTTCCTGGCCTCCGTCGTCGAAGTGGTCGAGGCCTTCACGATCGTCCTTGCCGCCGCGACGTTGCGCGGCTGGCGTCCTGCCGCGCTCGGGACCGGGGCGGCGCTCGCTGTGTTGGCCAGCGCCGTCCTGCTGCTTGGGCCGCTGCTCAACCAGGTTCCGCTCCATGCGCTGCAGTTCGCAATCGGCGTCTTGCTCCTGCTGATGGGCATGAGCTGGCTGCGCAAGGCGTGTTTGCGCAGTGCCGGCGTGATCCCGCTACATGACGAGGACGCGATTTTCGCCGCCGAGACCGCCCAGCTCGACGTCATCGCGGTCGGCGCCGGCGGCGGCCTGCTGCTGCCGGCCAGCATCGGTGCGCTGCTCGCCTGCGCCCTCGTTCTGGTGGTCGGGATGTTCGTCCATCGGCCGCTGTCGCGGGTCCCCGAGAACACCCTCAAATTCGGCGTCGGCGTCATGCTGTCGGCGTTCGGCGTGTTCTGGACCGGCGAGGGGCTTGGGCTCGATTGGCCGGGGCAGGATCTGGCGCTGCTGCTGTTCGTCGCCATCTTTTTGGGCGCCGGGCTCACTGGCACCGCAATCGCCCGCAGCGCCGCTATGGAGGTGGCACGATGACCCTGCTGAAGGAAGTCGCGGCCGTGCTGATCGGCATGTTCTTCGGCGATGCCCGGCTGACGCTCGCGCTGCTGTTGCTGATTGCGGTTTCGGCGGCGCTGATCGAGTTGAGCGGCCTCGATCCGCTGGTTGGCGGAACCGTGCTGGCGCTTGGCTGCCCGGTGCTGCTGATCGCCAATGTGCGCCGCCAGAAGCATCCTATTGCGGCGGCCATCCGATCGGCGGCTTAATTCGCCGGCGGAAGGTAAGTATGGCGCAAGACGCGACTCTTTCCCCGGCGGTGCTGATCGCGGCCAAGCTCGTCGTGTGGATCAGCACCGACTCTGTCGCGCTGTTGTCGAGCCTTGTCGACTCGTTTGTCGACGCCGCCGCCTCACTCGTCAACTTCTTCGCGGTGCGCCAAGCAATCGTTCCCGCCGACCGCGAACACCGTTTTGGCCATGGAAAGGCCGAGCCCCTGGCCGCGCTCGGCCAATCGGCCTTTCTGATCGGCAGCGCGATCCTCTTGATGTTCGAGGCGGTGCGCCGGCTCGTATCGCCGGCCCCAGTGGAAGGCGCAGCGGCCGGGATCGCCGTCATGGTGTTCGCGATCGCCGTGACGCTCGGCCTCGTCGCCTATCAGCGGCATGTCATTCGCCATACCGGCTCGATCGCGGTCGGCGCCGACGAACTGCATTACCGCAGCGATCTGATCCTCAATCTCGGCGTGATCGCGACGCTGATGCTTGGCAGCACGCTGCACCTGCCGATCCTCGATCCGCTGTTCGGCGGCGCGGT
>VAZF01000134.1 GCA_005888425.1 Alphaproteobacteria bacterium | reverse complement strand
TTCAAACGGCCGGGCGCCGAGGAGGGCCTCGACGCGCGCATTGCCGGGCTGCGGCGGGCGCGCGGCGAGCCCGAAATCGCGGAGAAGACCCCCCCTCTGCCCCCGCCGGCGGCGGAGAACGCGGCCGCACCGCCGCTCGCTCCGGCAATGCCGGAAGCGGGGGCGCCGTCAATTGCTCCAGCTTCGAACGTCCCGGCCCCGATTCCGCCGGCGGCATCGACAGCGCCCGTATCAGCGGAGGACGCGCTCACTGTCGCGCGCGAAGAGCTGGTAGCACGGCTCAGCGCTGAGATCCGGCCAGAGCGGCGTGCGCTGCTCAGCCGGAGCGACCTGGCAAAGCTCGTCAGCGGCGCGGTGCAGGCCTATTTCGTGCGGCACGCGATCGAATCCAATCCGCTCTCCCGCCGCGACCTGATCACCGACATTATGCAGGCGCTGATCACCGGCCCTGGACCGGCGGGTGCAGCCGCGCCTGAGGGTGGTGGTTCAGCGGGGCTGCGCCAGCTGCCAGGCCGGAAGGCGGCTGTCGAAGCTGCCAAGGCGCAGATCCAGCCGCTTGTGCTCGAACACATGGACGTCGCCGCGGCGGCGGAAATGCCGCGCGCTGCGTTCGAAGCGCAGCTCACCGGCTGGGTCAAGGAACTGCTCGCCGAGACCAAGATCCAGCTGAACTTTGTCGAGCAGCGCGAGCTCGTCGACTCGCTGATCGCGGACATGCTGGGCCTCGGGCCGTTGGAGCCGCTCATCGCCGACGAGACCGTCAACGACATCATGGTCAACGGACCAAAGCAGGTCTATGTCGAACGGCGCGGCAAGCTCGAACTGACCGATGTTCAGTTCCGCGATGACGCCCATCTGATGAATGTCGCGACCAAGATCGTGACTCGCGTCGGGCGGCGCATCGACGAGGCGCGGCCGCTGGTCGACGCCCGCCTGCCCGACGGTAGCCGCGTCAACATCATCATCCCGCCGTTGGCGCTCGATGGCGCCTCGATCTCGATCCGCAAATTCTCGAAAAAGAGCATCACCCTGGACACGATGGCGGCGGGCGCCAGCATCTCGCCGGCGATGGCGACGGTGTTGAAGATCGCCGCGCGTACCCGGCTCAACATCCTGATCTCAGGTGGCACCGGCTCCGGTAAGACGACGCTGCTCAACGCGCTGTCGCGCATGATCGACAGCACCGAGCGAACTGTCACGATCGAAGACGCGGCCGAATTGCAATTGCAGCAGCCGCATGTCGTACGGCTTGAGACGCGTACCGCAAACCTTGAAGGCACCGGCGAGATCACGATGCGCGATCTGTTGAAGAACGCGCTGCGAATGCGCCCGGACCGGATCATCATCGGTGAGTGCCGCGGTGAAGAAGCGCTCGACATGCTGCAGGCGATGAACACCGGCCATGACGGTTCGATGTCGACGATTCACGCGAACACGCCGCGCGAGGCGCTGACTCGTCTCGAAAACATGATCGGCATGGCCGGCATCAACTTGCCGTCCCGCGCCGTGCGCACGCAGATCGCTTCGGCGATCCACATGATCTGCCAAGTGAACCGCATGCGTGACGGCCACCGCCGCATCACGCACATCATTGAGGTGGTGGGGATGGAAGGCGACATCATCACCACGCAGGAATTGTTCACGTACCAGTTTCAAGGAGAAGGCTCGGACGGCAAGCTGCGCGGCTCGTTCGCGTCGAGCGGCATACGCCCGGCCTTCCTACCGCGCGCCGAATATTTCGGTCTGGACCGCGCGCTGCTCGAGGTGATCTGAGCCATGATGCCCGCCTTGTTGGATCCGTTAACCGTCGCGGCGCTGGTCGTGGGCCTCGCCACGGCCGCCGGGTTTCTGCTCGTCGCGGCTGCTGTCGAAGGACCGGGCGGGCGCCGTCGGCTTGCCCGTCGCGTTGATGCCGTCAAAGGACAAAAGCGCGGCGCTGCCAGCGGCGACAAGGAAGTGCGCTCGTTGTCGATGCGCGGAAACATCAGCAAGATGGACCAGGTCGCGCGGCGCTGGATGCCGCGCCGCGAATTGCTGGTCGCGCGACTGGAGCGCACCGGCCGTTCGATCACCATCGGCCGGTACATGGTCTTCACGATCATCCTGGCCTGTACCATCGCGGCAGGCATCGCCATTGGTGCGGGAGTGCCGGTGGCGCCGAGCCTGCTCGTCGGGCTCGGGCTCGGGGTTAGCATTCCGCACATCGTCATCGGAAAACTGGGCAAGCGGCGGGTTGCGGCCTTCATTAACCTGTTCCCCGATGCGATCGACCTGATGGTGCGGGCGCTGCGTTCCGGCCTGCCGATCAGCGAAGCGATCATCATGGCAAGCCATGAAATTGGTGACCCGATCGGCTCTGAATTCCGCACCATCGAGTCCGGGATGCGGCTCGGGCGCGATCTCGAAAGCCTGCTCTGGGATATCGGCAAGCGCATCGACGCGCCGGAATTCCGCTTTTTCATCATCGCCCTGAGCGTGCAACGCGAAACCGGCGGCAATCTGGCCGAGACGCTGAGCAATCTCTCCGACGTGCTGCGCCGCCGGCGTACGATGCGCGCAAAAGCACGCGCAATGGCGAGCGAGGCGCGCGCCAGCACGATGATTCTGGGCTCGTTGCCATTCATCGTGACGATCATCCTGATGACGACATCGCCCGGCTACATCATGCCGCTGTTCGGCGACATTCGCGGGTTGGCGCTTATCGGGCTCGCCCTGTTCATGCTCGCGACGGGCATCGGCATCATGGTCAGAATGGCAAAGTTCGAAATATGAACACTCGCGTCGCAGATTTCCGGCTCCAGGATTGGCTGCCGTATTGGCTTACCGTCGATGACCTGATCGGCGCGCTGGCGGCGCTGGCGGTGCTTGCCGCACTGATCGGCGTTTACAACGCGCTGCGGTCGCACAACCCGTTCGAGCGCCGCTTCCAACAGATCGCCCAGCGCAAAGAATCGTTGCGGCGCGAGGCTCTTGATACCACCCGCACGCGGCGGCGGATGGAATCCGGGAGCCTGATGAGCGAGGCCGTCAAGCGGCTCAACCTGCTGCGCTCGCACCATGCGACCGAAGCGCGTTCAGCGCTGGCACAAGCGGGACTGCGAACCCGCGAGGCGATGATCCGGTATCTTTTCGCGCGCGCCTGCATGCCGTTGATCTTTGCCAGCGCGATGGTCGCCGACTCCTACGGCGCGCACGTGTTGCCGATACCGCCGAACTATCGTTGGGCGGCGGCGTTCGGGGCGGCGATGTTCGGTTTTTTTGCGCCGGGTGTGTTTATCAAGAACCTGATCACGAAACGGCAGAAGCAGCTGCAATTGGGCTTGCCCGACGCGCTCGATCTGTTGGTGATCTGCGCCGAGGCTGGGCTCAGCCTCGATGCTTCGCTGACACGGGTGTCGCGAGAGCTGGAGCCGACTTGGCCCGAGATCAGCGAGGAATTCGGCATCACGTCCGCCGAGCTGACCTTCCTGCCGGAGCGCCGGCAAGCTTTCGAGAACCTCAACGGACGCACCAATCTCAGTTCCATCCGAGGCGTGGTGAATACACTGCTGCAAACCGCCAAATTCGGCACGCCGCTGGCGCAATCGCTGCGCGTCCTGGGGGCGGAATACCGCGAGGCGCGCATCACGCGCGCCGAGGAAAAAGCGGCCCGCCTGCCGGCCATGCTGACCGTGCCGATGATCCTGTTCATCCTGCCAACCTTGTTCATCGTGCTGCTTGGGCCGGCGGCGCTCAACATCGTCGATACATTTTCCGGCAAGAAGCAATCGCAGACGACGACCGTCAAATCGAACGGCTCCGGCTCAGCATCGTCGAGCGGCCCCACGACAGTCGTCGACAAATCTAAGCCGGGATCCTCGTCCGGCGAGTCGTCGTCGTCGGCAGGCAGCACAGTCATTATCAAGTCGAACGACAGCACCGCGTCGGAGCCCGACGCATCGCTGGTCCTCGAAAAGAATGCGCTGCGCATCATCGATCCGGTCGTCGTCGATATCGACGCGCGCAAATTGCGCACCGGCTATCAGCACCGCCTCGCCATCGTGCCTGCCGACACTCCGGACAAGGTCACCGATGCGGCGGCGTTCGCCCGCGATAGTTTCCCGGTCGAGGCGTCCCGCCTGCGGGTCTATGCCGCGGCGCATAGTGCGGGCAAGAACGAGGTCCGCCTCTATTACATCCCGCATTTCGGCAACTCGCTCGTCGTGGCCGCTCGCGCGAACATTGATGTGACGGGGGGCTCGCCCGGCGCGACGCAGGTAAGCCAGCTGATCCACGAGGCGGGCACGCTGGGCGCGGCCGCGTTTGCCAGCAATTACCGCGACCGCGGTCTGACGATCGAGGGCCAATTCGTGCGCAGCGAGCCGCACACCGCCGACGAGCTCGCTTCCTTGGCGCTTCTGCGCGGCGTGATCGATCCCGGCAAATCCTACGCCGCGATCTTCCTCGGCTGGACCCAGCGGCAATCCACCCCCGGCAGCGGCCCCGCCGAGGTGCTCTGCCTCGTGCCGGCAGACGATCCGACACTGCAGGCGCGGATGAGT
>VAZF01000133.1 GCA_005888425.1 Alphaproteobacteria bacterium | reverse complement strand
CGCGTCGGGATACCAGAGCGAAACTGTGGCCTGCATAGGGTTAATGAATCCTTGCCGAATCCCGCTCTGCAGCCGCGGTCGAGGCAAAATGCGGAAATCCGCTAATACGCAGGGAGCGGAATAACACATTCACTGGTCGGTCCGACTGCTTGGGGGCGAGCCGCGCAAAATGCACCGACGCCGAGTCGCACAACGTCGTAGGCTGGGTCGCGAAGGATCTGTCGAGCATAGTTCGTCTTAGGGCAGATAGTTGTTTCGAGACCCCGGCCGGCCATGCGCTAAGAGATGCCACCTATTTCGTCGGGCCTACGCAAGGCTGGGGTGCCGGAGGAATGGTGCCCCCGTTTGAACGACGGTACCGCGGTGAATGTTCGATTTGGGTCGAGTAGAGCGGTTCCCTCGCGGTTCCCGCAACGGCCGGAATCGGCGCTGAGCAGAAGCTCACCTTCTGGATCGCCTGCTTCCGGTTTTGCCCCTTTTCAGGCGCTGTAGCCGGAGGCGCTCAAACATCTACGCCTTGGCCGCACTGGGGGCGGCGCAGGCCATCATCATCGACATAACCGCCGGTAAAGCGCCTCATAGCGCGGCACGATAACCTCGGCGGAGAACCGTTCACGAGCGCGAGCCTGTGCGGCCCGACCAAGAGCGCTGCGCCGAGTCTTGTCGTCGATTAGGCCCTCGAGCGCACCAGCAAGCGCGGCGACATCGCCGAACGGAATCAGCACACTGCTTTGGTTATCCTCGACCACCTCGGGAATCCCACCAACACGGGTCGAAACGCTCGGGCATCCGAAACACATGGCTTCCAGAATGCTCAGACAAAAACTTTCCGTTTCAGAGGTGAATAGCCCGATGTCGGCAACCTGAAGGTAGTCCTCGATATCGGTGACCTTCTCGCGAACGATCACGCACTCAGTCAGGCCAAGCCGCTGCACTTGTTCGGAGAACGGCGCGAACGGTTCCCCAGCCAGAATGAGGAGCCTGAAGGCATTGAGCGGATGGACGCGCGCGACGGTTTCCAGCAAGAGGTCGATGCGTTTCCCCGGGCGGAGGTTGGAGGAGTGGAGAACAACAACTTCGTCCCGCAGGCCAAGCTCGCGGCGCACCTCCTCGCGCGAGCGGCGTGGCGGGCGTGGAACGAAGAAATTGTGGATGACGTCAATCGAGTCATCGAAATCGAACACCCGCTGGGTCTCCCGCTTCAGAGACTCCGAAACCGTCGTGACCGCGTCCGAATTGATCAGGGCGTGCCTGATAGCCGGGGCATAGCCTGGATCATATCCAAGCAGCGTCGTGTCCGTGCCGTGCAATGTCGTGACCACGCAAGGCTGCTGTTCCCGCGGAAGCATCGAACGGGCGAGGATTGCGGCCGTCGCATGCGGCACGGCATAGTGCACGTGAAGCACGTCCAGCCGCTGATCGCGGCTGACTTCGGCCATGCGCACCGAGAGCGGCAAGGTATAGTCGGGATATTTGAACAGTCCGTAGTCGTTAACCATGACGCGATGGAAATGAAGTCTCGGCCCATCCACACGCAGACGAAACGGCCGCTCGTAGCAAATGAAATGCACGTCGTGTCCCCGGCGCGCCAAATCCTTGCCCAGCGCTGTCGCCAGAATGCCGCTACCGCCAACGGACGGATAACAGGTGATGCCGATGCGAAGCGTGTCTTTAGGAGCCATGTCAAGAACCACGCGCCCCGCGGCCTAATCCCGAGAGCGAGGTGAAGACGAGAGGATCGGCCGGGAACAGCGCTGTGGCGTACTCCATCGCCGCGCCGAGTCCGTGAAGCCGCGCCCGCGCAAGCTGCACTTCCACATAGTTGCGGGCGCCGGTTTGAGAAGCATGCGCCTCCATCGCAGCGACCCACGCCGCTACGACCTCCGGCCTGGAGATGTCGATGAGCACCGGCGAGATGTTGTCTGGTTCGGCCTCGCGCGTGACCGCGTAGAACAGCAATTGTGAAATCCGGTGGGGTGGTGACGCCGCCAATTCTCGCAAGCCGCCGAAACACGCCAGCCGGGCTGCGTCGCACACGAGACGTCCGAGCCGCCAATGATCCGGATGCTGGTTCTCGACGACGCTTGGGGCGAGAACGACGCCCGGCCGCACCCGGCGCAGAACCCCGGCCAGCGTGATGGCATGGGCCGCCCGGACTTCGAGGTGGGAGTCTCCGTCGAACTCGACGAACTCGATCGTCGCGCCGAGGAGCGTCGCGGCTCGCCGCGCTTCTGTGACGCGCTGCTCCGGCTGGCCATGCGTCGCCGCTTCGCCGCGCGAGCACACAACCAAATGCGCCGACCGCCCGGCAAGCGTTTCCTGCACGATCACCCCGCCGCAACCGAACTCGATGTCATCCGGATGTGCGCCGAAGGCCAGCACAGGCAGAGTGTCAGGGGGGTAGCTCGGTGTAGGCTTCATCTGAGTTTTCGATCTCATCCCGGCGGACAAAAGCGATGTCCGGCGCTTCATCCTGGTGAAGATAAGCTTGCTCACCCGCACCGGTCACATAATGCGTACACCCGATCACCGACTGCATCCAGCGCAGCCGAGTGTCTCGCGTCGGACTGATCTGCTCCTTGGTCCAAGCGGCCGCCGGAAGAGTGATGAAGGACTCTCCGCCCTCGTGCAGGCGGAGCACGCCGTCTTGCGCGCGGGCGCGCACGATTTCCCCATTGTATGACACGTCCACGAAGTAATCGCTCACCTCGCATGCGCTGCGCCGCAGCGCTGGATCGCTCGAACGCACGACGTGAATCCCGTCGAGCAAACCTATGTGGATATACATCTCAAGACAGAAGTCCGCGACCGTCTCCGCGGTCGTCTTCCGGAAGAGGTCGATCGCCCGGCCGTCCAGGTAGTTCGGCAGTCGGCGCAAGGTCTTGTCTTGCCAGTCTGCAGCAATACGCTTCACGAAGAGCGGCGAGAACTTTCGTTGAAGTTTCGTGACGACCGCGAAGTTAAACTTTTCTGGTTCACCGGTCACGCGGTGGCGCAGGATGGTGCGCGTCTCGCGCGGGTCGTGGTCGCTGTCATGGCAAAAGAACACGATGCGTCCACCCATCTGCGCCTGCAGCCGCCGCGAGGTTTGAATCTTGGCAACAAGAAAGCGCCGAGGGAAGAACCCGCAGGGCTGCTGGCCAAAGGCGATGATCGGCTCGACGCTCATGCCCCACGGCCTGGATCGGTGGAAGCGCGTGACCCCAGGACCGTCTGCAGCAGCATGCTGAAGGCGATGCACGCCGCGCAGCCGATGAGGTTGTACCAGAGGTAACCAATGTTGAGAGACACGAACATGGTTACCACAAGCACCTGGGCTGCCAGGGCCGCGAAGAATACCGCACTGCCGCCCACTCGTCGGAAGAAAAACGCCACGAGAAAGATCCCGAGCACGACACCGTAGAATATCGATCCGACGATATTGACTGCCTCGATAAGGTTCTCGGCAAACCCGGCCAACAATGCGAACGCTACGCCGGCGAAACCCCAGAGGGCTGTGAAAATCCTCGCCACCCGCACGTTCCGCGCCTCGTCGGCGGCGGCGAGCGGACGGAGATAACGCCAAAAGTCGATCGTCGTCGTTGTGCTCAGCGCGGTGAGCTCGGCCGCCAGCGAATTCAACGCCGCAGCGAATATCACCGCGATCAGCAGACCGATCAGACCGTGCGGAAGCTTGGCCAGAATGAACGTGATGAAGACGTAGTCGGAGTCCTTCGTCTTGGCACGCGGATCGGCCGCTAGGAGCGCGGCCTTAGCCTCGGAGCGAACGGCGGCCGTCTGGCGGTTGGCCTCGAGCATGGTCGCACGAGCGATCGGCTCGATGGCGAGATCCTGGGACGTCCGGGCCTGGAGCCAGGCGCGTATCGCCTCCTCATTGATTGCGGCCGCGACGACATATTGTCTTTCGAGGCCGCGAAATACACCGCCGTCCGGGCCTTGCGCGTGGCGGTGCCATTCGGACGCATTGAAGAACAGTGGCGGCCGATCGAATTGGTAGAAGACGAACAACAAGGCGCCGAGAAGAAGGATGAGGAACTGCATAGGAATTTTCAGGAGCGCATTGAACATCAGACCGAGGCGGCTTTCGCGCAGTGAGTCTCCGCCGAGGTAGCGCTGCACCTGCGACTGGTCCGTGCCGAAATAAGAGAGCGCCAGGAACAACCCGCCCAGCAGGCCGGTCCAGAGCGTGTAACGCCGGCTCGGGTCGATCGAAAGATCTACCGCCTGCAATTTGCCCAGAGCACCGGCAATGTGCGCGGCACCATCGAACCCGAGGCCGGCGGGGAGCTCGACCAGCAAGACGATGAACGCTGTCACCATGCCAACGAAGATCACTGCGATCTGCAACTTCTGCGTCAGGCTGACCGCTTCACTGCCGCCAGTGACGGTGTACACGATGACGAGGAACCCGATGAAGACGATGATAAGATCCAGCCGCCAACCCAGCATCGTGGAGAGAATGATGGCGGGTGCATAGATGGTCACTCCTGCGGCGAAACCACGTTGCAGCAGAAACAACCCCGCGCCGAGGAGACGGGTCTTCCAGTCAAAGCGCCTGCCTAGGAACTCGTAGGCGGTATAGACGCCGAACCTTCGGTACATCGGCAGAAATACGCCGGACACGATTATGAGTGCGAGCGGCAATCC
>VAZF01000132.1 GCA_005888425.1 Alphaproteobacteria bacterium | reverse complement strand
CCTGGGCTCGCCATTGTGCAGCACGAGCTTTGCCTCGCGTGGAGAGGTCTCCGGGTCGTAGCCGGTCTCGGCGCCCTGGCCGCCGGTCTTGAGCGGCCTGACGATCTGCCCATAGGGCGCAAACGCCTCCGGCGTCAGGTCCCGGACCTCCAGCATGTGTCGCGGCAGCGTCCCCGCATCGTTCATCGCTCGGCCCTCCTCCATTTCGCGCTGGATTTTGCCACACGGGGCGGCCTGTAATCATGGGAGTTTGTATCGGCCGCCAGGGAGCCTCCTATGCCTATCGAAGCCCACGCCTATCCGCGCCCGCTGCCCAACCCGGAATGGCTCGGCAAGCGCCAGGAGGAGATCCTCGAGCCCGGATTGGCGATTGTCGATCCGCACCATCATCTGTGGGACCATCCCGGGAGCCGTTATCTCCTCGACGAGCTGCTGGCCGACGTCAATTCCGGGCACAACATCGTCGCGACGGTTTTTATCCAATGCGGCTCGGGCTATCGCACGAGCGGCCCCGAGGAGATGCGCTGCATCGGCGAGAGCGAGTTTGTCCGCGCGATCGCCGAGGATGCGGACCGCCGCGGCACAAAGACCAAAATCTGCGCCGGCATCGTCAGCTTTGCCGATCTACGGCTGCCGAATGCCGATGCGGTGCTGGAAGGCCAGATCGCGGCGGCGGGCGGACGCTTCCGCGGCATCCGCCAGATCGCGGCCTACGACCCCGCGATCGTCGGCGCCTCCTCTTATGTGCCGCCGCCGGACCTGATGAACGACCCGAATTTCCGCCGCGGCTTGAAGCGGCTGCCGGCGCATGATTTGACCTTCGAAGCCTGGATCTACCACCCGCAGATCAAGAGCCTGACCGACGTGGCGCGCGAAGCGCCTGAGGTGAAAATCGTGCTCAACCATTTCGGCGGGCCGCTTGGGGTCGGCCCCTATAAGCGGAGCGACGTTTTCCCGGGCTGGCGCGCCGACATCCGCGAGCTGGCGAGCTGCCCCAATGTGTATGTGAAGCTCGGAGGGCTGGCGATGATCGTCAACGCCTTCGACTTCCACCTCGCGCCATTGCCGCCCTCCTCGGAGGAGCTGTGCAGTGCGTGGCGGCCCTATGTCGACACCTGCATCGAAAGCTTCGGCGCCAGCCGCTGCATGTTCGAGAGCAACTTCCCGGTCGACAAGGGCGCCTGCAGCTACCCCGTGTTGTTCAACGCTTTCAAGCGGCTCGCGAGCGGCGCCTCGGCATCGGAAAAAACCGATCTCTTCGCCGGCACCGCATCCCGCTTTTACCGCCTCGGCATTTAGGCCCGGCATTCTAGGAGACAGATCATGAGACCCGAAACCGCAGGCTTCTCGTCGGCGCGGCTCGCGCGGCTCGACGAGGTCATGACCCGCCGCTATGTCGAGGGCGGCTATCTCCCCGGCATGCTGATCCATATCTACCGCAAGGGGCAGCTCGTCCATACGACACTGTCCGGGCATATCGACCTCGAGCGCCAGAAGCCGATGCGCGAGGACGCGATCTTCCGCATCTACTCGATGTCAAAACCGATCACCGCGGTCGCGCTGATGATGCTTGTCGAGGAAGGGCGGCTCGGGCTCGACGACCCCGTCCATACCTACATCCCGGAATGGAAGGATCTCGGCGTCTATGCGAGCGGCATGCCGTCGCTGTTGGCCGACGCGCCGGCGAGCTTTATCACGACCCCGCCGTTGCGGCCGATGAAGGTCATCGACCTGGCGACGCACACTTCGGGCCTGACCTACGGCTTTATGATGCGCACCGCCGTCGATGCCGCCTATCGCCAACTCAAATTGACCGATCGTCAGACGCCGGGCGGCGTCTCGGAAATGGTCGATCAGCTCGCGAAATTGCCGCTCGATTTCTCGCCGGGCACGGCGTGGAATTATTCGGTAGCCATCGATGTCCTGGGCTATCTGGTCGAGAAATTGTCGGGCATGAGCTTTGGCGAGTTCCTGCGCACTCGCCTCTTCGAGCCGCTCGGCATGAACGACACCGCGTTCTGGGTATCGCCGGACAAGACCGAGCGCTTCACCTCCTGCTATCAGCCGGAGAGCGGCGGGCGCGGCCTCAAATTGCAGGACGATGCGCGGGAGAGCACCTATGCCGCGCCGCCGAAGCTGGAATCGGGCGGCGGCGGGCTCGTCTCGACGGCCGAGGATTATCTGCGCTTCTGCCGCATGATGCTGAACGGCGGCACGCTCGACGGCGTGCAGATCCTCAGCCCCAAAACGGTCGCATTGTTCAGCCTCAACTACCTGCCGGACAACAAGGAAATCGTCGACCTCTCTTTTCCCGGCATGTTCAGCGAGTCGGATTATGCCGGGGTCGGCTTCTCGCTCGGCTGCGGCGTCAACGTCGATGTCGCGAAGACACGCCTGCCCGGATCGCTCGGCGCTTATTCCTGGGGCGGCGCCGCCGCGACGGCGTTCTGGATCGATCCGAATGAAGAGATGACGATCGTGTTTATGACGCAGGTCATCGGCAGCGAGGCGCGCCTCACCTTGCGCCGCGATCTGCGCACGTTGGTCTATTCGGCGATGACCGAATCCTTCGCGTGAGGAGAAAACGATGGATTTGAATGGCGCGGTGGCGCTGGTCACCGGCGGCAATGGCGGGCTGGGTCAGCGCATCTGTCACGCGCTCGCGAAAGAGGGCGCGCATGTCGCTGTGATGTACGCGCAGAGCCGCGAGCAAGCGGAAGGCGTCGCGCGCGATCTCGCCTCGCGATACCAGATCAACGCCGCCGCGTTTCAATGCGACATCACCGACGGCGCGGCGACGGAGCGCGTCATCGGCGAGGTGTGCCGGCAGTTCGGCCGCCTCGACATCCTCGTCAACGACGCCGCCTACAACCAAGCGATCCCGTTCCCTGACCTCGACAGCCTGACGATGGAGGTGTGGGACAAGATCCTCGACGTCAATTTGACCGGGCCGATGCGTCTCATCAAGGCGGCGGCGCCGGTCATGAAGGCGCAGGGACGTGGCCGCATCGTCAACATCGCCTCGGTCGCGGGGCTGGGGCCGACGAGTTCGTCGATCGCTTATGCGGTGTCGAAAGCGGGGCTCATCCATTTGACGCGCTGCATGGCGGTGGCGTTG
>VAZF01000131.1 GCA_005888425.1 Alphaproteobacteria bacterium | reverse complement strand
CATCATTCGCGAAGCTGCCGGTCTCCCGGACACCGAGTCTCGGCGCTCGGAATGGGCGGTCCGCAAGGATCCCGCTGTGGTACGGTCAAGGGGACCTGCCGACGCCGACTTTCATCGGGACCGCCGCGACCGCAGCCCAGGCATATCTTTTATGCCCGCAAAAGCGGGACTTCGCGAACCGCGCGCTGCAGGCATCGCCGATTACCTGACGGGGCTATCGTCGCCCAATCGAACCAGAGCGCGTCCTGGTGGCGAGCTCGCGGATGACGGCCAGGCTGATGGCGCAGTCCCTGATCGATGCCGGCGACAATCTCGTCATCCTCACACCAGTGTGGCCAAATAGCGCGGCCGCCGTGACAACGCGGCAATTCTCGTAGCGCAGCCACAGACCCGGAAGGCTCCTTCGTCAAACCAGGGGCTTGGGCCTAGGCGCCGCATCGACGCCCCCGCTCCGGCTTTGCTAAGGTCCGGCACATTTTGCCCGGCGCCGCCCCCTTCCCGGAGCTTAATCGGCCTTGCCCGCGTCGCCCACGTCACGCGATCTCCGCCTGGATTTCTTCCGAGGCTTGGCGCTGATCTTTATCTTTATTGATCACATTCCGGAGAACATCCTCAGCTATTTTACACTCGAGGCATTTGGTTTTTTCGACGCGGCAGAAGTTTTCATTTTCATCTCCGGCTTCACGGCGGCCCTCGTCTACGGGCGCCGGCTTGTCGAAAAGGGTGTGATCTACGCCACCGCCCAAGTGCTGCGTCGCGCTTGGCAGCTCTATGTCGCGCACGTCTTCCTGTTCGTGATCTTTATTGCCGAAGTATCCTACACTGTCACGACCTTCAATAACCCCATGTACAATGAGGAGATGCGGGTCGCCGATTTCCTCGATGAACCGCATGTCGCCGTAATCCAGGCGCTCCTCCTCCAATTCCAGCCGACTTTCCTCGACATCCTGCCGCTGTACATCCTGATGCTGGTGATCTTCCCGGTCGTGCTGATTGGCATGCAGCGCCATCCGCTCCTGGTGCTACTGCCATCCGCGGCGCTCTACATTGTCGTGCAGATTTCTGGGATCGTGGTACCGGCCTATCCCGAAGGCCACGTCTGGTATTTCAACCCGCTTGCATGGCAATTCTTGTTTGTCAGCGCCGCCCTGCTCGGCCACGCCCGGATTCGCGGCCAGACCCGCCTCCCGTTCGCGCGCGTGCTCTACCCGGCGGCAGCGGTGATCTTCGCCGCGGCTTTTCTGATCAAACTGAGCTGGACAATCCACGGCGTGTGGGACGCGTTTCCCGGCGTGCTCCTAAAACAGCTCTGGCCGATCAACAAAAACAATCTGTCACCGCTACGGCTGGTGCCGTTCTATGCGCTCGTCGTGCTGGTGGCGCTGCGAGTGCCACGCGAGGCGCAATTTCTACAGAGCACCGCGGCGCGTCCTCTCGTGCTGTGCGGCCAGCAATCTCTCGAAATCTTCTGTCTTGGCATCATCCTGTCGGTCCTCGCTCACTTCATCCTGACTGAATACGGCGGGGGGGTCTGGATGCAGCTGGCGGCCAATGCAGCCGGTATCACGGTCATGTTCCTGACTGCGGCAATGCTCGCCTGGTACAAAATGGTCGACCGCATGCCGCCCCTCCGAACGGTCGCCGCGCCCGGCCGGCCAAGCGACGGAATCGCGAAATGACCCGGGGTGCGCTCCTATCCGCCGCAGTGCTCGTGGCGCTCGTCGTCGGCTCGCCTGCGGTCCATGCCGAGCACGAATGCGAAGTCCCGCCCGAGATGATGCAAGTCTCCGCCAAGCTGCCGCATCTCGCGGCGCGGCTGCGAGCGCACGAGCCCGTCAACATCGTGGCGATCGGCGGCGCCTCGACGACCGGCACCGCTGCGGGCTCGCCCGACCTCGCCTATCCGCACCGGCTGCAAGTGGCGCTCACGAAGCTCTTTCCGGACGTGCCGATCACCGTCGTCAACAAGGGGGTGCCGCGCCAGTCGACGCGCCAGATGGTCGGGCGGTTCGCGACCGATGTGATCCCGGAGGACCCTATCCTCGTCATTTGGGAGACCGGGATCAGCGACGCGGTTCGCGGCATCGAAGTCGACGACTTTACCAGCGCCCTACAAGCCGGGATCGACGAGGTCAAGAACCGGTCAATCGACATAGTATTGGTCGATATGCAATTCTCGCGCAGCACCGCCACCGTTATCGACTTCGAGCGGTACCTAACGGCGGTGCACGGGGTCGCCGATCTTGACGGGGTCTATGTCTTCCCCCGCTATGAAATGATGCGTTATTGGAGCGAGCAGAACATGTTCAATTTCGACGAGGTCGCCGCCGATGAGCGGGCGCGCCTCGCCGCCCGGGTCTATGACTGCATCGGCCGCAAGCTGGCGCAAGCGATCAAACTTGCCGTTCAATGACCCGCCTTGCTGCCCTCCGCCGTGCCATAATTGGACTCGCGGTCGTTATCCCGCTCGGCGGCGCAATCGCCGCCGAAAATGACAGCGCGAGCGCCTGCACCGCGCCGCCAGCGCTCACCCGGATCGAACCCGCACTCGCCCACGCCGCCGCCCGGATCGACCAGGCCAAGGCTTTGACCATCGTTGCGGTCGGGTCCTCCTCGACGCAGGGTGTCGGCGCTACCGATCCGAGCTTGAATTACCCGAGCCGGCTGGAGACCGCCCTGAAGCAGCGCCTGCCCGGCGTTGCGATCCGCGTCATCAACCGCGGCAAGGGGGGGGAGGATGCGGAAGAGGAGTTTGCCCGGCTCCAGCGCGACGTCCTTGCGGAGCATCCCGACCTCGTGATCTGGCAGGTAGGGACCAACGCGGTCCTGCGGCGTGACGATCTCGAATCGGACGAAGTGCTGCTGCGGCGTGGCGTCGCGCTGCTGAAGGCCAGCGGCGCCGATGTCGTGCTGATGGACCTGCAATACGCCCCGCGGATCCTCGAACGGCGCGCCACGGCCGCGATGGAGCAGCTGATTGCGGAAATCGCGCAACATGCTGGGGTCGGGCTATTCCGCCGTTTTGCCGTGATGCAGCACTGGCGCGCAGCGCAGCCTCCCGAATCGCCCGCCATGATCGGGCGCGACGGGCTGCATATGACCGATGCAGGTTACACCTGCCTTGCCACCGAGCTTGCGAAAGCACTTGTCGCGAATTGGGAATCGCATCGGCACACGGCGCAGCCTGGGGGCGAAGCGGCCGGCAAAGTTGCCAATTCCGGATCGGGGCGGAGCAGCGCGGACAACGAAAAGCCGCGCGGTCGCTGACGGCCCTCGCGCAATCGCCGCGTCGCCGCGGCGCACTCGCGCGATCGGCTGCGACGAAAGGACGCGTTAAGGTTTAGAAGATATTATCGCCGCTCATCCCCGTTCGCACGTGCAGAATAGGGTTGGGATTCTTGCCAGCTTCATATATGCTGCGAGTTGTCCCGTGGGGGGCCACAAGATGTTGTTGGGTGCCGAGCAGCCCACCGAGCCTGGGCGATGCCAAGCAGCGGCATCGCAACAGACGTTGAATCGCCTTTCGGTTTCAATGTTGACCGTAGAGTTGCCACAAAGCTTTGGCATAGTGATTGCCAAAGGTGG
>VAZF01000130.1 GCA_005888425.1 Alphaproteobacteria bacterium | reverse complement strand
AAAGACTTTGGCCGTCGGGCCGTAATGCAATTGCTCGGTCGGCATCGTTACCTCGAAAGGGTGCTAACGCCTGCCCGGCAATACCTTCCCAGTCCTGACATCCTCCGCTACGCGCTCTGCGGTGCGCTGTTCGGGAGGGCCGGCGCCGCCGCCGCCCGGTGTTTCGATGCGCATCGACTCGCCGGCCCGAAGCACGAGGCGCGATACCTTCGAGGGCAATTCCTGTTCGTCGGGGCGGCCCGGGTTGCGAACGAGGCGGCCGGGTTTGCCGGGCATGCCGTCGAAGACGCCCTCGGCGCATGTCAGGTGACTATCGCTACGGCAGCCGAACACGGTGTTGTCTTCGAGCACTCTGATCTGTCTTGCGATCCCCAGCCCGCCGCGCGATGTGCCGGCGCCGCCCGAATTCGCGACGAGCCCGTATTCCTCGACCAGCAGCGGGTATTCGTTTTCGAGCGCCTCGACCGGCAGGTTCGAGGTGTTCGTGACATGCACCTGGATGCCGTCCATCCCGTCGCGCCCGAGCCGCGCGCCGGCGCCGCCGCCCAGCGTCTCGAGATACACATAGGTGCGGCCGCTGCGCCGGTGCCGGCCGGAGCACACGATCGCCGGCAAGACGTCGTTCGACGATGCCATGACGTCCTCGGATGGCAGCAGGCCGCGGAACGCGCCAAAAATCGCGCCGGCGATCTTCTGACAGGTGATGCTGCGGGCGCCGACCGCGGCCGGGAAATGCGGGTTGACGATCGAGCCCTCGGGCGCGGTGATGCGCACCGCCTCAAACAACCCGCTGTTCGGCAACAGCCCTGGATCGAGCAATGCCTTGACGGCATAGAACACGGTCGCCTTGAGGCCGCTTTCCGGCACGTTGAGGGCGCCCTTCGATTGCGGCGCCGAGCCCGCGAAATCGAAGTGAAGTTGCCCGCTCTCGACATGCACGGTCACCGTCAGCGGCGCCTTCTCGTTGCCGCCGCCATCATCGTCCAAATACGTCGTGAAGGTGTAAGAGCCGGGCTTCAGCTGCGCGATGCGATTGCGCAAGCGCTGCGCGGTGTAGGAAAGAATGTCGTCGATCGCACTCGTCACCGCCTCGATACCGGTCTGCGCGACCAGTTCGAGCACACGCCGGGCGCCGAGATCGTTGGCGGCGATCTGCGCCATCAGATCGAGGCGGCGCTCCTCAGGCTCGCGGGTGTTCTCGGCAATCAGCCGCAACAGCCCACCGTCGAGTTGACCGGCATGCCGGATGCGCGTCGCCGGGATGCGGATGCCTTCCTCGAAAACGCTCAGCGCATCGGCGGCGATCGAGCCCGGCACGCGGCCGCCGACATCGGCGTGATGGCCGATATTCGCGGTGAAGAACCGCACCTCGCCATCGACAAACACTGGCGTCACGACCGAGATATCGGGCATATGCGTGCCGGCGGCGAGATAGGGATCGTTGCACAAAAAGGCGTCGCCCTCGCACATCTCGGCGAGCGGAAAATCATGCCGCACCGCCTCGACTGCGCCGAGCAGCGAGCCCAAATGCAGCGGAATGTGCGCCGCCTGCGCGATCAGCCGGCCCGCCGCGTCGAACAGCCCGACCGAGCAGTCGCGCCGCTCCTTGATGTTGGTCGAGAACGAGGCGCGGATCAGGTTTGTGCCCATCTCCTCGGTGATCGACAGGAGGCGGTTCGAAAACACCTCCATCAGGATCGGATCGGCGAGCGGGCGGAGGTTCATGCCGCGACTAGGGCGATGCGGCCGGCGCGAATTCCTCGGGCGCGAAATCGTAGCGCGTGTTGCAGAACTCGCAGGTCACGGTGGTGACCTCGTCCTTCTGCATATCCTCGATATCCTCGGTCGGGAAGGCGCGCAGGATGCGGGCGATGCGCTCGCGCGAGCAGCGGCAGCGCGCTTCGAGCGCATGGGTACGGAACACGCGAACTTGTTCTTCGTGGAACAGCCGGAACAACAGCCGGCGTGGCGACAATTCGGGATCGACCAACTCGGCCGGGGTGGCCGACGACATCAGCACCATGGCGCGCCGCCAGCCATCCTCGACATCGTCGGCGATGACGTGATGGCCGCCTTCCGGCGGCACCCGCTGCAGCATCAGCCCGCCGGCGCGCCACGCACCATCAGCCCCGGCGCGCGCCGCCGACAATTTGATGCCAGCCTGGATCTGCTCGGATTGGCGGAAATAATGCTGGGCGCATTCGGCGAGGGTGGCGCCGACCAGTTCGACGATACCCTGATAGCGCTCGGTGTCCTCGCCCTGATCGACCGTAAAGGCGATATAGCCGCCGCCGATCACCTGCGGCACCGACGGGCTTTGGCCGGGGCGCAAGCCGATCTCCCCGAGGCGTTCTGCGTCGTATTGCGCATAGCCGCGCACCGCGCCCTCGGTCGACACATCGGCGACGATGAGGCGCACCGGCCCATCGCTTTTCGTCTGCAGGGTGAAGATGCCGTCATATTTGAGCGCGCCGGCCAGCACCACGGCGAGCGCGATCGCCTCGCCGAGAATCGCCGCTACCGGCTCGGGGTAATCGTGCTGCGACAGGATGCGGTCGACCGTCGGGCCGAGCCGTACCAGCCGGCCGCGCAGCGCGAACGGGTCGATGCGAAAGGGTTGGACGAAATCGTCGGATCTCGTTTCAGCTTCAAGAGACAACAAAAAACTCCAGCTTTTCAATAAGCCAAGGTGTCATTGCGAGCGCAGCGAAGCAATCTCCCACCACGTGGGCGAATCCGACGAGAATTGCTTCGTCGCTGCGCTCCTCGCAATGACGTCTAGGGCGTCAGCCGATGCACCAGGCGAGGATGCCCTTTTGGACATGCAGCCGGTTTTCCGCCTCGTCCCACACCACCGATTGCGGACCGTCGATAACCGCGGCGGTCACCTCCTCGCCGCGCTTCGCCGGCAGGCAGTGCATAAATATGGCGTCGGGCTTGGCCTTTGCCATCAAGCGCTCGTCGACGCGGTACGGGGCGAGCAGATTGTGCCGGCTGATATTGGCCTCCACCCCCATCGAGACCCAGGTGTCGGTGACGACGCAATCGGCGCCGGCGACCGCCTCGTCCGGTTCGTGCGTCAGGTGGACCCGGCCGCCTTCGCGCTGCGCCCAGTCGAGCACCGCCGACGGCGGCGGCAAGGCCTCCGGGCAGGCCAGGCGCAAATCGAAACCGAAGCGCACCGCGGCATGCACCCAGCTGACCGCGACATTGTTGCCGTCGCCGCTCCACGCCACGACGGTATCCGCAACCGGCCCCTTCTTCTCCTGCAACGTCATGACATCGGCCATGATCTGGCAGGGGTGCGAGGAATCAGTCAGCCCGTTGATCACCGGCACGGTGGCGTGGCGCGCCAGATCGGCGAGCTTCTCCGCATGATTGGTGCGCATCATGATCGCGTCGACATAGCGCGACAGCACCCGCGCCGTGTCGGCCATCGTCTCGCCGCGGCCGAGCTGGCTATCGGCGGCGCCGATCACGATCGTGTCGCCGCCGAGCTGGCGCATCGCGACCTCGAAGGAGACGCGGGTGCGGGTCGACGGTTTCTCGAAGATCATCGCCAGCATCTTGCCTTCGAGCGGCCGGTCGTGCCGGCCGTTCTTATAGGCGACACCGAGGTCGATGATGCTGCGCAGATCGCCGGTTTCGTACTGGTCGATGTCGAGGAAATGGCGCGGCGGGCCGGCTTTCGCCCGGCCCCCGAGCAAGGTGGCGCCCCTAATTGCTGAGCGGGGCGCCACCGCCCTTATGACGCGGGCCATTCCTTGGCGACCTTGTGCAGGATGCCGAGCCCTTCTTCGATCTCGCGCTCACCGGCGACGAGCGGCGGCAGGATGCGCAGCACATTGTCGCCCGCGGTCAGGCACAGCAGCCCCTCGGCGCGCAGCTTCGCGACGAAATCGCCGGCCGTCAGCGCGGGCTGGCAGCGGATGCCGAGCAGGTGCCCCGAGCCGCGCAATTCGACGAACAATTTCGGATAGGCGCCGATCAGCGCCTCGAGCTTGTTCTGCAGCAGCCGGGCCAGGCGCTGCGTGCGCTCGAAGAAGCTCGGTTCGAGCATGACGTCGAGCACCGCGTTGCCGCAGGCGACCGCCATC
>VAZF01000129.1 GCA_005888425.1 Alphaproteobacteria bacterium | reverse complement strand
CCTAGCGGCGGGCTTTATCCAGCCACATCAATGGGTTCGCGATCGATCGAGATCAACGCCGTCACCCGGTCAACGCGCATCGGTGGGGATCGTGCCCGGTGGCCAAGGCCGCGGCGAGTTGCGCAACCATCGTATCGACCGGAGCATCGACCGAGACCGTGATCGCATCCTCCTCGGGGTCGGGCGGCTGCAGCGCGGCAAACTGGCTGTCGAGCAGGCTGGCGGGCATGAAATGATCGTGCCGTTGGGCAAGCCGCTCGCCGATCAGCGCCCGCGATCCTTCGAGATAGATCAGCCGGACATCGGCCCGGCCCCCGATGATGATGTCACGGTAGCGGCGTTTCAGCGCCGAGCAGGCGACGACCCCGCACTTGCCATCGTCGCGCCATTGGTCGATCCGCGCCGCGACGGCGGCGAGCCAGGGCGCGCGGTCCTCGTCATCGAGCGGATGGCCGGCCTTCATCTTCGCGATGTTCTCCGGTGGATGCAGCGCGTCGCCTTCCAGAAACAGCCAGCCGAGCCGTCGTGCCAGGACCCGGCCGATCGTCGTCTTGCCCGAACCCGACACGCCCATGATGACCGCGATGTGCGGGGCCTGCCGGTGCTCTTGCAAGGCTCGCTCCAACATCCCTGAGCCGAGGCACAACCAGGGCGGTTATATAGGCGGGCGCGCTCTTATTGTGTCGTATTTTCGCGTAACAAACGTGTGCGGAGATGAGCGCCGCTCATCGTCCGACGGCGTAGGTCTGCATACCGCGAGGATTGGCGCCCGCCTTCAGGATCGTGCCTTCCGGCGTCTCTTCGCGGGCGCAGGCGGTCAGGCGTCCGCCCGACCAGGTCTCGCCATAGCGCACCGTGTGCCCGCGCTCGGCTAGTGCGCGCAGTGTCGTCTCTGGAAAGCGTCCCTCCAGCAGCAGCGAGCCAGGATGGGCCGCACGCGGGTAGAACGAGCTCGGCGCGTGATCGTTGTTGAATTCCGGACAGTCGATCGCCTCCTGCAAATTCATGCCGTGGTGGACATGGTGCAGAAAGAGCTGCGTCGACCACTGGTCCTGGCCGTCGCCGCCTGGGGTGCCGAAGGCCATCCAGGGCTCGCCGTTTTTTAGCGCGAGCGTCGGCGATAGCGTGCTGCGCGGGCGCTTGCCGGGCATGAGACTCGAGGGCGATTTTTCGTCGAGCCAGGAGATCTGCAGCCTCGTGCCGAGGCAGAAGCCGAGCTCGGGGATAACGGGCGAGGATTGCAGCCAGCCGCCGCTCGGCGTCGCCGAAACCATGTTGCCCCAGCGGTCGATGATATCGAGGTGAACGGTGTCGCCGGCGACCGCGCCAAGCGGGCTCGTCGTCGGCTCGCCGATGCCGTCATACATGCCGACCGTCGGCTCGCCGATACCGGGCCCCGCGGCGCCTTCGAGGCCGCCGACCAGGATGTAGGGCTCGCGCCCGTCCGGACGGCCCGGGCGCAATTCGAGCGAGGCGCGCTCACTGACGAGTTTGCGGCGCGCCTCGTTGTAGGCCGGGCTCAGCAGCGTCGCCATCGGCACATCGACAAAATCGGGATCGCCATACCAGGCCTCGCGGTCGGCATAGGCGAGCTTGGCGCATTCGGTGACGAGATGGACGAAATCGGGTCCCACCGGGTCGAGACCGTCGAGATCAAAGCCCTGCAGCAAAGCGAGCTGCTGGAGCAGAACCGGGCCCTGGCTCCATGGGCCGCCTTTGACGACGGTGTAGCCGCGGTAATCATAAGTCAGCGGCGCCTCGATGGGCGCCTGCCAGCGCGCCATGTCGTCGGCATTCAGCAACCCGCCGTGACGCCGGCCCGACGCGTCGAGCACCTTCTGCGTGCGGCAGAAGCGATCGATCGCCTCGGCGACAAAACCGCGATACCACGCATCGCGCGCCCGCTCGATGATTTGATCGCGCCCGGAAGCCTTGCCGCCCGCACCGGCCTCGGCGAGCACCCGCTTGTACGTGGCGGCGAGAGCCGGGTTGCGGAACAGCTTGCCGGGAACCGGCGGCTGTCCGCCCGGAAGATAGACCGCGGCGGAGGTCGGCCATTCCCGGCGGAACAACTCGGCGACCGTCATGATCGTGTCGCGGATGCGGCCGACGACCGGGTAGCCCTGCTCGGCATAACCGAGCGCTGGGGCCATCAGATCGGGGAGCGGCATCGTGCCGTAATCGCGCAACAGCCGCATCCACGCGTCGAATGCGCCGGGCACCGTCGCGGCGAGCAGCCCGGTGCCGGGAATGAGGTCGAGGCCGAGACTCTTGAAGCGGGCGATCGTCGCCGCGGCCGGCGCGACGCCCTGGCCGCAGATCATGTCGCAGCGGCGGTGTTTCGCGCTGTAGACGAGGATCGGGGCTTCGCCGAGCGGGCCGTTCAGATGCGGCTCGACGACCTGCAGGGTGAAGCCGGCGGCGACCGCCGCGTCAAAGGCATTGCCGCCCTTTTCGAGGACGCTCATCGCGACCGAGGAGGCCAGCCAATGGGTGGTCGCGACGACCCCGAAGGTGCCGCGGATCTCGGGGCGTGTCGTAAAGGCGGGCATTTGCTAGCCTCTGAGCAGTTGCCGAATTGGGGGTAGGTTACAGCTATATCCGGGTGAATTCGACGTCATGGGCGCCGTGCCAGAGGGTTAATGCGCCGAGCGGGCGGAGTTGGTCGAGCCCCTCGACGATCGTCAGAAAATGGTTGCCGGCGAGCTGGCCGACCTTGCTGGCGAAGCGGACCGCGCCATAAGGGAAGAGGATCTCCGTCTCGCTGATGCCGCCGGGATAGAGGAGGATCTGCCCCGGTGCCGGAAAGCTCGTCGCGTTTTCGTAGCCAAGGCCGAGATCGAGCGTGCCGAGCGGGATCCAGCAGGCCTCACCGCTCCACCGGACATGGATCAACCGCTCGCGGTAGGGCAGCAGGCTCTCGAAACGGGCGCAGGTCAGCGGCGCCGCCTCGCGCTCGAACCGCGCCGTGAAGGCGTACGGCCCGGCGTTGATCGCGATATCTGTCATCCCGGCGGCCACCGCTGAGCACCGTGGAGAAGACGAACAATCAGAATCTGATCGGTCGCCTCCTCAAATCGATACACAACGAGATACCGCGTCCTGGAGATCACCAATTCGCGGGTGCCCTCAACCCGGCCGCTCCGGCGCATTTGCGGCATCCTTGCCAAGAGCGCGAGACGATCGTCGATTCTGTCGGCAGTACGGGTAGCCGCGAATCTCTCGCATCACTTCGTTATGATCAATCAAACGGCCTGCACGCGCATCGGCCAAGCCCTCCTCGACTGCCGCCGCAAAGGCCTCCTCGCTCAGGACGAATTCCGCCAACGCCTCCCGCACCAGCGCCGATTTGCTTTTGCGCCGCGCTGAGGCAAGCCGGGAAAGCGCCTCGTCCAATTCCGCGGGAATCCGAGCATCAATGACTACATCGTCGGGCATAGTGATCTCGTAAGACGAGGCGTAATCAGGCGGCGCTGGCGTCCTTGAGGCGCATCTTGGCGTCGAAATCCTCGGCAACGCGGGCATCGTTGTCGAGAAGCGCGGCGGCATCAATCTTGGCGAACTCGATCGCTCCCATCGCGGCGAAGGCCTCCTGCACCTTCGGCCCCCAGAGACCGATATCCTTGACGGTCGGCACGATACGGGTGAACAGCCGGCTGCGGAACAATTGCATCGTCTCGGAATGATCGAGGATTTCGATGCATTCATCAACCGGCAGCCCCAGCCGCTCCCACACCTCTTTCTGGTTGAAGCGGTCGCGCATGTGCCAGCAGGCCTGGACCGTGAACTCCTCTCGCTCGGCGCGCTCGGCGTCGGTGAGCTGCGGGTAATAGTCGCGCAAAGCGAGGCGGCCGAAGGCGACGTGGCGCGCTTCGTCCTGCATGACATAGGCGTTGACCGCCGCGGCGAGCGGGTTTTTCGACTGATCGCGGATGCGCTGAAACGCCGCGAGCGCGAGCCCCTCGATCAGGATCTGCATCGTCAGATAGGTCATGTCCCAGCGGCTGTCGCTGAGGCCGCTTTCGAGCAGCGATTTGAGGCCGTGCGTGAGCGATCAGCGCGCCCTGCTCGCCATGCATAAATTGCGATATCTGCGAGGCCTGCTGGTGGTGGCGCAGCTGGCGGCGCTCCTTCTCGGTCATGCGCTCCCAGATATGCGAGCCAAAGATCGGCACGACGCGGTCGTCGAGCTCCATCGGGTTCTCGGGGTCAAGATCCAGCGACCAGTCGATCCGGTCGGCGGCGTCCCATTGCTGCTGCTTGCCCTTGGAATAGAGCTGCAACAGGCCGGCGCGGTTGTTGTCGTATTCCCAGGTGAAGGTGACGTCGGTGTGGCCGTCGAACTTCCACTCGGTCTGCTCGACCGGCAAGGCGTAGCGGTAACTCGTCGACATCAGGGCCTCCGTCCGGCGCTCGAAGCGTCATTGACAATCATGTTAGCACATTCCGGCGATCAACGCCCGGTCAGCTAACGCCCGGTCAACGCGCCGCCGGCTTCCCTCGGCGGCCAAACCCCAGGGGAATATTGGGCGCGGGCGGACACGGCGCGCTCGGAGCGGGCGCCCTCTGCGCCGAACCTCAGCGGTTCAGGATTTCGACGACGCCCGCCGCGGGATCGATGCGCAGCTCGTCGCCGGTCTGGATCAGATCGGTCACATCGCTCTCGAAGCGATCGACGATCGTCACGCTTCCGAACGCGGCGACCTGCGCTAGGATCGGGTTGACCCGGTTGAACACGAGCGCCAGTGGTACGAGGCCACGCGATTTCATCTCGTGCAGCATCCAGGCCGTCGCGACGCCGCCTTTCGCCTGATCGAGCACGAGGACCTTCCCGGCATAGCTCTGGCCGGCCAGCGCGTGGGTCGGGCGAGAGAAGACGCCGGTTTTGCGGTCGAGGTCGTAGCGTGCGCTGAAATTGTCCTTAGCAACGAGCGCGATGCCGGTGACACTCGGCCCGATGCCGGGGTGGCATTTGAGGACGGTCGGCATCACACGACCCGCCCCGTCACGGCGGAATCGACGCAACGTTCGAGGCTCAACAGCGTCGGGCGATAGCCGTAGCCGCCGATGATGTTGACGAGCTTCGCCGAATTCGTAACGAGGCGCTGCCAACCATTGGCCTCGGCCATCTCGGCGGCATAGCTCTGGTAGAAGCAGATGCCGGCAGCGACGATTGCGCCGGTCTCCTCGATGCGGCGGGTCAAGCCCATGCGATCGGCGGCATGCTTGATCTCGGGCGAGGTCGCGACAAGCAGCGTCGTGTCGGGATGCACGGGGCGTCCGGCGAGCGCATCGGCGACAGCCGCCATCTCGACGAGCGACAAATGCGGCGCGGCGAAGACGACGACATCGACCTTGTCGCCGGTGGCGCCATAGGCGGTCACAAAGGCATCGAGCTCGGCGCGGCCGATGCGAACCGTGTCGGGGACCGAACCGGCGAACTCGATGGGCTCCGGCGTGATCCCAGGCATATGGAACAGCGCGGTCGAACCATAGCTCGCCATCGCCGCGCCGAAATGCTTGAGCGCATCGGAGCCGGGGGCGTTCTCGATGCCGTCGATCAACGGCACCTCCCAATAAGAGCCGCATGCGCGCCCGACGATGCCGCCGAGCGCGCCCCATTCCGACAGATCGTGCGGGCGAACATCGAGCTGAAAGCGGCGGGTTGCGCGGCGGTGCGCGTCTAGGTGATAGCCGTAGCGCGGCGTGCGGCCGGTCAGGGCAGCGGCGAGCGCCGAGGGCCCGCCCTCGAAATTGCTGCGCGCGCCGAACACGCTGTTCGAATAGATCACGACGCCGGTGTCGCCCATCGCGAGGTGCTCGCCGCGGGTCGGCGGCAGGATCGTCTGATAATTGATGCAGGTGTCTGTCATCAGCACGCCGAAGGACTTCAGCGCCGCGATTGTGCGTGCTTCGAGCGCCGCCATCGCGTCGGTCTGGCCGAGCCGCTTGTAGACCGCGAAGTCGAGACCCCGCGGGTCGGTCAAGGTCGGGATGCGCACGCGGCGCTCGGGTTCCGGCGCGGCAGCGAGGGTTTCGAGAAAGCGCACGCCGGATTCGCCGAGCGACTCGGTGTCGGCCATGATATGCGCCTGCGACACCGGCACGAGATCGGCCGCGTCGAAGAATTCGCCGACCGCGATCTGATGCTCAATCGCCCAACGCCGCGGCTCGCCCGCCGCGCCGGCCAGCATCGCGCGTTCATCCTCGGTGAGGCGCATTAGGCAGCCACCCGGCGGCGCAGCAGGAACCAGGTCTCCAGCGGGCCGAGGCCCTTGATATCGATTTCGCCGCGCGGCTCGCAATCGAACGAGGTCAGCGCGCCGCGCGCTTCCGGGGATAGCTGCACCCGCTCGGGTTCGCCGCTCGATTCGAGACGCGCCGCGAGGTTTACCGCGTCGCCCCAGACATCGTACGAAAATTTGCGGGTACCGATAACGCCGGCCATGATCGGCCCGGAAGCGACGCCGATGCGCATCCGCATCGTCACCCCGAAATGCTCGGCCACTGCCTCTTTCTCGGTGAGCATGTCGAGCGCCATATGCGCCAGCCGGTCGGCATGATCCGAGACCGGCTCGGGCACGCCGGCCACCACCACCTTTGGCCTCAGCCAGCACCAGATGATCGAGCCCCAGAATGAAAAAGCCCGCGGCGGCACCGACGATCAGGTTCAGCTGTATGCCGGAGTCGCGGCCGAGAAGCGCGACAAGCCCGAACAGGGCGGCGCCTTCGGCGCCGGCGATGACCAGCCCGCCGAGGATCTCGCTGATGCGGTGCATCAGGGGTACGCAGAGAGCCATCGCGACCAGGCCGAGATTGATCGCGATGATCCAGCGGTAGGTCGGCGCATCGGTCATCGCGTAGGACAGCGCGTAGGCGCCCGACGAAATGACGATCAGGATCGCCAGCGCATTCAAGATCTTGAGCCGGCGGCGGATGCGCGGCGGATATCCGGCGGTGCCGAGCTCGAGAAGACGGGCGATCGGATGCTCCAAGCCGCGGCTCATGGATGACGGCCTCCCCTTAAGTGGCGGTGCTGCGGCCCGGCCATGCCCAGGACACGCCGGCATATTGATTTCGCCGAGGAGAGAGCTTACGGGGATCGGGCGATCAGCCAAGGGGAAAGACCATGCCGGTCCGGATCTACCACAACCCGCGCTGCAGCACCTCGCGCAAGACGCTGGCCTTGTTGCGCGACAAGGGCGTCGAGCCCGAGATCGTCGAATATCTGAACACGCCCTACACGGCGGCGCAGCTGAAGACGCTGCTCGGGCAATTAAAGATGCCGGCCCGCGCGCTCATCCGCAAAAAGGAGGCGGCCGAAGCCGGCATCGACCCGGCAAAGCTGTCCGACGAGCAGCTCATCGCGGCGATGGCGAAACACCCCATCATCGTCGAGCGGCCGATCGTCGTCTCGGGCAACAAAGCCGCGCTCGGCCGCCCGCCCGAAAAGGTGCTGGAGGTGCTGTAGAGAAGGCGCGCGTTGGCCCGGGGGCGGAGAGGGTCGGGATGAGGTGGGGGATTCCAGAGCGCTCGCCCGATACGCCCACCTCACACCCTCCCATCGCTGGCGCGATGGGCCCCTCCCTCTCCGCCCTTCAGGGCGGAGAGGGTTTTTGGCTACTCGGCGGCTTGGGCCTCGGGTGCCTCGGCCGAGGCGCGCAATTTCTCCATGACCTCCCAGTTCGTGTAGCGGGTGAAACCGTTCTCGTCGAAGAACAGCACCGGCCCGTTCGAGATGAACAGATAGGTCGTGTCCTCGACGGCCTTGGTCTCGTCGTGCAGCACGCCGGAGGGCTCGTAAACATAATCGCCGGCATTCAGCGTGCCGTCGCGCACCTGCAGCTTGCCCGACAGGATGTAGACATGCGCGCCGGCGAGGTGCTTGTGCGGCGGCGCGGCATAGCCCTTCTTCCAGTGGTGCAACGAGGCCCAGGTGCCGGTCTCGCGGCCGATCCACAAGATCTTGAGCTTGTCCTGCGGCGACCGCTCGATCCAGGGCGAGTCCGAGCGCATCAGCGTGTCCTGGATGTCCTGAAACACCGGGCGAATGTCTTGCGGCAACGGCATGTCGGTTCCTCCTCTGTGTATGCGGATTGCGGCTCAGGCGCGGCCGCGCGCCTCGATCAAGGCCAAGGTACGCAGCATCTCGTTCATTTGGATCATCAGCGCCTCGTCGCCGCCAAAGCCGGGCTTCGACAGCAGGAAGCTCGGGCGCGTCGCCAACCCGATCTGGGCGGTGATGCGGGCCGACTGGTCGGTCTCGTTGCCGCTGCCGCCAAGGCAACATCCCATGCCCTTGTCGCGGGCATAAAGCACCGCCTCGATCGCGTTGTTAATGCCACCGAGATCCGGCGTCTTGATCTGTGCGTAATCGGCCGCGCCGGCATCGGCGAAGGCCTTGATGTCGTCGAGCGTGTTGCACCATTCATCGACGATGATGCCGACGCGCTGTCCGCGCTCGCGCAACGCGGCGCGGAGCGTGCGAAAGCGCTCGATCTGCTCGGCCCGGCTCGGCGCGATGACAAAGCTCTCGACGAGGAGTTCGTGCGGCTCGACCGCGGCTTTCAGCTCGCCGAGGTAGGATGCGATCGCGGCGGTGTCGGTGCCGAACAATTCGCCGATCGTGCCGTACACATCGAGATGGATGACCGGCCGGTAGTCCGGGTCGCCGATCTCGCGGATGCGGCGGACGATCCCCTGCGCGTAAGCGATCAGCTTTTCGCCCCGGAGGCCGATGTCGCGCTCGACCTGCTGGAACGAGGCGTGCGGCAGAAGCTCGACGCGCTTCAGGATCATCCGGTCGATCATCTGCACATCCTCCTTGTGACAGGAGGCGAGGATCGGCAGCGGCGCGGTGGCGATATCGCAGCCATATTCGCGGGCAACGATCTCGGAGATCGTGCAATGGCTGGCGAGCGCGGCGGCGTGCAGCAGCGCCTGGGTGATGCCGTAGCGCAACGCGGTGTGCAGCAGCCGGCCCTGGTGCTCGCTGCGGTCGATTTCTTCGGCGAGCGGGCGGAACCGGTCGATCGCGCGGCCGCACAGCCGGTCGCGCAGCGTCGTTTGCATAAAGGCGAGATGGTCCTCGGCGCGGAACAAGGGGTCGCGGCCGGCGACGCCCGACAGGATCACATCCGTGCAATCGCCAAACGCGACCTGGCCGTCCTGGAGCAGCAGCATGACCGAGATCGCCTTGCCGGGCTGGACGACGCGCGTAAAGCCGGAGCTGACGGGCTTGCCGGGATAGGCGAAGCCGTCGGCTTTCGCGCCGGTTTTCACCGCGGCAGGGTCGCGGTTGAAAAAGCCGGCCCGGCCGCTAACGGCGATCACATCGGCAATGTTCATCCGGCGGTCTCCTGCGCCTTCAGCCCCCACCCGTCCTCGGCTTCACCTCGGACGACCTCCCCCGCACGCGGGGGAGGATCATTCTGGCGACTGATCAGGGGAAGCGGGAGACGTCGGTCGCTTTCTCGGTGATGAATTCGAGCAGCGCCGGCGTGCCCTCCTTGGTCTTCTGGATGCCGCGCTTGATCGCGTCCTTGATCTGACCCGGCTCGGTGACCCGCTCGCCATAGCCGCCGAGCGCCTTGGCGAAATCGGCGTAATTGCCGCTGATATCGGTCGAGCGGTATTTCTCGGTCGAGACCGGCATGACCTTCAGCTCGATCGCCATCGAGAAATTGTTCGACAGGATCGAGAGGATCGGCAGGCGCTCGCGCACCGCGGTCTCGAAATCCATGCCGGTGAAGCCGATCGCCGCGTCGCCCCAGAAGTTGATGCACAGCTTGTCGGGCGCCGCGAGCTTCGCGCCCATCGCGATGCCGAGACCGTAGCCGAGCTGTGTCGTCTTGCCCCAGCCGAGATAGGAGAGCGGCGTCTCGCTGACCCAGAAGGGCGAGATCTGGTCGCGCGGGCTACCGGCGTCGTGGGTGATGATCGTGTTCTTGACGTCGACCGTGTGCAGCAAATCCCAGACAACGCGGTAGGGGGAGATCGGCGCGCTGTCGGAGGTCAGCCGATGCTTCCACTTGCCGAGCCACTCTTCTCGGTGACCGGCGATCTCGCGCGCGACGGCGGCAGCGCGGTCGCGCGGCTTGCCCTTGAGCCGATCCTTGACCTCCTCGAGCAGCGCGTCGAGCGTCAGGCCGGCATCGCCGACCGCCGCCAGATCGACGGCGACATCCTTGTTGATCGCATAGGGATCCAAGGTCGCGTGCGCGATCTTCTTCCCCTTCGGCATCGCCGTGCCAAAGCTCGTGCGGGTGAAGCTGCAGCCAATGCCGAAGATGAAATCGGTGTTCTGCAGGAAATGCCAGAGATGCGCCCCGATGCCGATGCCACCCGAGCCGAGCGACAGCGGGTGGTTTTCGGGGAAGGCGCTCTTCCCGGGCAATGTCGTCATGACCGGCGCCTCGACGAGCTCGGCCAACGCCTTCAGCTGCGGCCAGGCCTTTGCGTAATGGATCCCCTGGCCGGCGACGATGACCGGGCGTTTCGCCGCGACCAGCGCCTCGGCGATCTGCGATACCGAGCGCGGATCGGGGCCGCTCTTCAGCTGCGGGGTCTTCTGGTATTCGGCGACGAGTGCGTCCGACACCTCCTCGCGCAGGATGTCGGTCGGGAACTCGACCAGCACCGGGCCGGGGCGACCGTTCTTGACCGTCGTGAAGGCACGCCGCAGCGTCTCGACCGTCGCGTCGGCGACCGTCACCTGCTCGCACAATTTCGTGACGTGGCGGAAATTAAGAGCGGCGCTGAAATTGGGGTGAACCTGATTGATGTTGCGCGCATAGCCGGCCGGGAGCACGACCACCGGACAAGAGTCGCCATAGGATTGCGCGACGCCGCCAAAGGCGTTCTCGGTGCCGG
>VAZF01000128.1 GCA_005888425.1 Alphaproteobacteria bacterium | reverse complement strand
CGATGGCGAAGCGGTCGTCGCCCAGGCATTGCCGTCGCGCCGGTTCGGCGGCAAACGGGTGCGCATTGTCGAGCGGCTGGGCCCATCCGATGCGCCGGATTCGATCAGCCGGCTCACGATTGCTGCGTTCGAGATCCCGACAGAATTTCCGCACGAGGCCCTGGCCGAAGCCGCCGGCGCCAAGCCCGTTGAGGTTGGGGACCGCGCCGATCTGCGCGACCTCGCGCTGGTCACGATCGACGGCGAGGATGCGCGCGATTTCGACGATGCGGTGTGGGCCGAGCCGGACGACAACCCGGAGAACCGCGGCGGCTGGCATATCGTCGTCGCGATCGCCGATGTTTCGCATTATGTGCGGCCCGGCAGCGCGCTCGATCGCGAGGCGGCGCATCGCGGGAATTCGGTCTATTTCCCCGACCGGGTCGTCCCGATGCTGCCTGAGGCGCTGTCAAACGATCTCTGCTCGCTGCGGCCGGCGGAGGACCGCGCCTGCGTCGCGGCGCATCTGTGGATCGATGCATCCGGGCGCAAGATTCGGCACCGCTTCGAGCGGGCGTTGATGCGCTCGGCGGCGCGGCTGACCTACGAGGCGGTTCAGGCGGCGCGCGATTATCCGACGGGCGCGCTGTTGCCGCTGCCGCAGAAGCGCCTCGATGACCTTTACGGCGCTTTCGCCGTGCTCGATCGGGCGCGCCGCGCGAGAGGCGCGCTGGAGCTCGATTTGACCGAGCACCGCGTCTTGCTCGATGAGGCGCGGCGGCCGATCGCCGTCGTGCCGCGGCATCGCCTCGACAGTCACCGGCTCATCGAGGAATTCATGATCCTCGCCAATGTCGCGGCGGCCGAAGAGCTGGAGGCGCGGCATCAGCCCTGTATGTACCGGGTGCATGATGCGCCCGCGCCGGAAAAGCTCGACGCGTTGCGCGATTTCCTCGACGAGCTCGGGGTGCCCGGGCTCGCGCTGGCCAAGGGGCAGGTCATCCGGCCGGCATTGTTCAACCGCTTGCTGGAGAAGGTGCGCGGCACGCCGGAGGCGCCGATCGTCAACGAGCTGGTGTTGCGCAGTCAGGCGCAGGCCGTGTACAGCCCGAACAATCTCGGCCATTTCGGCCTCGCGCTGCCGCGCTACGCGCATTTCACCTCGCCGATCCGGCGCTACGCCGATCTCGTCGTGCATCGCGCGCTGACGGCCCCGGCCGGTCGCACGCCGATGGCGGGCGAGGCGCTCGCCGTCACCGCCGAGCACATCTCGATTACCGAGCGCCGTGCCGCGGCAGCCGAGCGCGCCGCGCTCGACCGCTACCGCGCGACGCTGCTCGCGGCCGCGATCGGCACGGTCTACGAGGCGCGCATCACCGGCATCGCGCCGTTCGGCTTTTTCATCAGCCTGCCGGAGAGCGGCGCCGACGGGCTCGTGCCGGTCTCGACGCTGCCCTCCGATTATTACGACCACGATGCCCGACGCCACCGCCTGGTCGGGCGCCGGTCAGGCCAAGAATTTGCGCTCGGCGACGCGGTGACCGTGCGCCTCGCCGAGGCGGACCCGGTCGGTGGCCGGCTCATGTTCCGGCTCGAGGGCGGGGGCGAGGGTTTGGCCCGGCCCCGGATGGCCGGCGACCGGCAGCGTCGCGGGTTGCGCCGCCGCCGCTGAAACGGGCCGCCGCCTCACGCCCCGCCCGGCCTCTGTCGCCGTAGCAATGAATTATTCATAACTGATCCCTAAAATGCCGGGTATGGCGCTGCAACAAGGCCAGCCGATGCTATTCGAACCGGTCACCTGGTCGACCCGCGACCGTGTCGCTTACTACCGGATGGATGCAGCCCGGCTGCGGCGGATGGCCGAGACGGCGGATTGCGCGACCGCGCGCGAGCTGCTGGTCGATCTGGCGCGGCGCTACCGGCGGGTCGCCAACCGGATCGAAAAGCAGGCGCCGCTCCTCGCTTAGTATTACCGGCCGCTGCCGGTCGGCCGTTCCGAATAGCCACCGCCGGGACATTGATCGTCGGCGCGCGGCATCTTACTGTTGCCCGAGAAGCAGCAGGGCCGAGCTCAGATGGGTCGTCGCTCTGTTCCGCTGGGGTCAGTAACGCGCCAGGACATCGCGCCGAGGCATTAAGTAGCCCAAGGCGCATAGGGGATCACGCTTGTCGGTCTGCGCCGAATTTCTACGCTCGATGCGCCGTACCGCGCTTTTGTTCGCGCGGATTGCGGCTGTCGCGCTGGCGTTGCCCCTCGCAGCTTGCGCCGACAACGAGACGGCCGCTCCCGATGCAAGCGGGCAATTGTTTGCGCGCGGTCTCGACGAGATTACCGATCTTTATATCGAGCCGGTCACAAACCGGAAGCTCTCTTTGGCGGGCGCGGCGCGATTGTCGCGGCTCGACGACAAGCTGGCGGTCAACGAGCGAGACGCCGGCGGACTTGGGCCGGCGCTGATCCTGACCTATGCCGGCCGCGAGCTTGCTGCGGTGCCGATGCCGGCCGAGGCCGACACGCGCGGCTGGGGCGAAGCGATCGCCCAGCTGATCGCGGCGGCGAGGGCGGGCGCGCCCAATCTCGCCGGGATGCGCCGCGAGCTTGCCTCCAAGGCCGTGTTTGACGGCATGACCGCGACGCTCGACCGGTTTTCGCGCTATTCGCCGCCCGACGCGGCGCGCAACCAGCGGGCCGCGCGCGACGGTTTTGGCGGTGTTGGCATCACCCTCGAGATTACCGCGGACGGGTTCAAGGTCGCCGCGGTCACTCCGAACGGGCCCGCGGCGCAGGCCGGGCTCCAGGCCGGCGATACGATCGTCGCGATCGATGGCGTCGCGATATCGGGATTGTCGCAGAGCGACGTGATCCAGCAGCTGCGAGGGCCGGTCGGCAGCAGACTGGCGATCCGTGGGGCGCGGCCCGGAGTCGCGCTGGCGCGCGATTTCGAGGTGCAGCGCGCGCTCGTCGTGCTGCCCACCGTGGCAATGTCGCGGGTTGGGGACATCGCAATCTTTCAGGTCTTGAGCTTCAACCAGAGCACGACCGAAAAGCTGACGGAGGCCCTGGCCGAAGCGCGGCGGCAGACGGGCGGGCGTCTCGCCGGCATCGTGCTCGACCTGCGCGGCAACCCCGGCGGCTTGCTCGACCAGGCGGTCAGCCTCGCCGATCTCTTTATTCGCGAGGGGCCGATCGTCTCGACCGTCGGCCGGCACCCCGCGAGCCATCAGTATTTTGCCGCCTCGGGGCACGGCGTCGCGCCACAGGTGCCGATCGCCGTCCTGATTAATGGCGGCTCTGCCTCTTCATCTGAGATCGTTGCGGCGGCCTTGCAGGATGCCGGGCGCGCCGTCGTGATCGGCAGCTCCTCCTACGGCAAAGGCACCGTGCAGACCGTGCTGCGGCTGCCCAATGACGGCGAGCTGATGCTGACCTGGGCTCGGCTTGTGACGCCCTCCGGCTATTACCTGCAGACGCATGGCGTCGTGCCTACCCTGTGCACGAGCGATCTCGACGACGATGCGGCCTCGCTGCAGCGCGGGCTGCAGCGGGCCGGCGCGATCGCCCAAGGAGCGCCCGCGGCTTTGCGGGCGCGGCGCGGGCTCGACGAGCGCGCCTGGTCGGAATTGCGGCAGTCTTGTCCGGCGCGGCAGACGAGCCCGGCCATCGACCTGAAGCTCGCCGAGCACCTGCTCTCCGATCAGCGGCTTTACGCGAGCGCGCTGAACGCTCTGCAGGCGAGCGCCCCGCTGGCGCGCAATCCCGCCCCGGCCGGCCCACCCGAGCGCGTCTTGACAGGGGTCGACCGCGCGCTATCTTCGAGACAGCGCTAGACCCGAAGCCGCGAGATCCGCCATGGCGAAAACCAGCACCGTTCTGATCAAGCTCGTCAGCAGCGCCGATACCGGCTTTTTCTATGTGACGAAGAAGAATCCACGGACCAAGACGAACAAGCTCGAACTCAAGAAGTTCGATCCGGTGGCGCGCAAGCACGTCATCTTCCGCGAAGCGAAGATCAAATAACGCGCGGGACCGCGGAGTTCCGCGCGTTATTCTGTCATTTGCCGTAACTGCGTCCATCGGCGAGCCCGGCCTGCTGGATCGCGGATGTGTGCGTCCTTCGACTGCTCGCTGCGCTCGCGCTCAGGATGAGGGACGTTCTTTAAGGCCGCCCACAACCCACCTCATCCTGAGCAGTGCCACGGCGAAGCCGTGGCACGTGTCGAAGGACGCACGTTACTGGTGCAGTAAATTGCTGAACGCCGGGAAGGCGAAGACAGGACTACCGCGTCCGTTGTAGCCGCCTAACTCGATGCGGTATCGCTCAGGACGCGACGGCGACTGGCATCCCGCGTGATGAGGCGGGGCGGTGCGGCGCCGCGACGACGCGGTTGCGCCCGCCATTCTTCGCGGCATAAAGCGCGTCATCGACGCGCTTCAGCAGCGCTTCGAGGGTATCTTCGGGCTGGCCGGTAATCGCGAGACCAATGCTGATCGTGACCGGCAGCTTGTCGCCGGTCCCGACCAGGAAGGGCTCGTCGGCGACCGCCAGGCGGAGCCGGTCGGCGACGATCGTCGCGCCGCCGAGATTTGTCTCGGGCATCACGAC
>VAZF01000127.1 GCA_005888425.1 Alphaproteobacteria bacterium | reverse complement strand
GGTCTTCCCGACGACGCTTTCGAGCATGACGGACAATTGACAAAGCGCGAGGTGCGCGCGATGACGCTCGCCGTGCTCGCACCGCTTCCTGGCGAGAGGCTGTGGGATGTCGGCGCCGGTTGCGGCTCGATCGCGATCGAATGGCTGCGCGCAATCGAGGGCGGCGACGCCGTCGCAATCGAGCGCAACCCCGATCGCGCCGCGATGATCGCGCGCAACGCCGCCGCGCTTGGCGTGCCGGGGCTGAACATCGTTACCGGCACGGCACCGCAGGTGCTCGCCGGTCTCGATGCCCCCGACGCAGTCTTTATCGGCGGTGGCATCTCCGATCCGGAGTTGCTTCCGACAGCATGGGATGCGCTGCGGCCTGGAGGCCGGCTCGTCGCCAATATTGTCAGCCTCGCCGGCGAGCGCATGCTGCTCGATTGGCAGGCGCGGTACGGCGGCGTGCTGACGCGCATCGCCGTCAGCCATGTCGCGCCGCTCGGCATGCAAGAGGCGTGGCGTCCGTTGCTGCCGGTGACGCAACTCGCCGCGACAAAGCCGCGCTGACATGGGCCGGGATCGGGTTTGGCTCAGCGGCTGGCGGCCTTACGCGCTGCTCGCGGCATTGTGCTTCGCGCTCTATCTGCCGGGCATCGCCGCGATCCCGCCGCTCGATCGCGACGAGGCGCGTTTCGCGCAGGCGAGCCGGCAGATGCTCGAAACCGGCGACTTTCTGCGCATCCGCTTTCAAGATGAGGCGCGCAACAAGAAACCCGCCGGCATCTACTGGCTGCAGGCCGCATCCGTTGCCGCGTTCAGCACGCCGGACAGCAACGCGATCTGGCCCTATCGCCTGCCGTCGATCATTGGGGCGCTCGGTGCGGTGTTGCTGACTTTCGCGCTCGGCGGCGCGCTGTTTGCGCGCGAGGCCGAAGGACCGCCGCCACGCAAGTCGGCATTGCTCGCGGCGGTGTTGCTCGGCAGCGCGGTTGTGCTCGTCGCCGAAGCGCATATCGCGAAAACCGATGCGGCATTGCTCGCCGCGGTCGTCGCGGCGCAGGGCGCGCTCGGTCTTATTTATACGCGAGCTCGGGCCGGCCGGCCGGTCGCGCCGGTATTGGCCGCACTCTTCTGGATCGCAACCATTGCGGCGATCCTGCTGAAAGGCCCGGTCGGTCCGGCGATCGCCGCGCTGACGCTTGTTACGTTGTCGGTCGCCGACCGCGATTGGCGCTGGCTGCGCGGGCTCTATCCGGTTGCCGGCGTCATCTTTGTCGCGCTCGCGATTGTGCCGTGGATCGTCGCGATGGAGCGCGCTACCGAGGGCGCGTTTCTCGCGGGCTCGCTCGGCGAGGATTTCTGGTCGAAGCTGATCGGTGCGCAGGAATCGCATGGCGCACCGCCGCTCGCCTATCTGCTCTTGGCGATCGCGACATTCTGGCCGGGTTCGCTGTTGCTGGTGCCTGCGCTGGCGCATGCTTGGCGTCGCCGCATGTTGCCGGCCGAACGTTTTCTGCTCGCCTGGCTGGTGCCGGCCTGGATCGTCCTCGAGTTGCTCCCGACCAAATTGCCGCACTACGTGCTGCCGCTATATCCGGCACTGGCATTGCTGGCGGGAGCCGCCCTCGCCGAGGGCGCCCGCGCCGCCGCGCCCCTCTGGCTGCGCTACACCGATATCGCCGCGAAGGGGCTGTGGGCGGTCGTGACGCTCGCCCTGGCGAGTGTGCTGATCCTCCTGCCGATCCGCTTTGGCGAGGCGTTGAACGTTGCCGGGATCATCGGCGCCGCGGCGATGCTCGTGCTCGCGACCGCGCTGTTTTACCGCTGGCCGCGCCCGCCCTTCGCCGCCGCCGCGATCGTCACCTTGTGCGCGGCCTTCGTCATCCCCGCGGAAACAGCTGTGCTGCCCGGTCTCGACCGCTTGTGGCTGAGCCGCAGCGCCGCCGCGCTGATTGCCGAGCATCCGCCGGCGGTCGGAGCGCCGCTCATTGCCATCGGCTATGGCGAGCCGAGCCTTGTCTTTCTGCTCGGCGGGCATGTGCGACTCGCGGTACCGGACGCCGCGGCTGAAATTCTCGGTGGCGGCGGCGCCGCTCTGGTCAGCACCCGCGACGATGCGATGTTCCGACAGTCGCTTGGCGGGCGCGGTTTGACGGCGCAGAAGCTCGGCGCGGTTGCCGGTTTCGATTACTCGAACGGCAAGCGGATGGAGCTGACGCTCTACAATGTGAGGCACGCCGAATGACCGGGCGGGTCCCAGGACAGCTATGCGGCATCGGCGTCGGCCCCGGCGACCCCGAGCTGTTGACCCTCAAGGGATTGCGGCTGCTGCAAGCCGCGCCGGTCGTTGCTTATCCAGCGCCGGAAACCGGCGCCAGTTTCGCCCGGGGCATTGTTGCGCAATGGCTCGATCGCGGCCAGCGCGAGATCGCGATCCGCTTTCCGATGCGCCCCGGACCGCCGCCCGCGGCCATTTATGACGAAGCGGCGGCGCAGCTCGCCGCGGTGCTCGACCTGGGTGACGATGTCGCGTTTCTGTGCCAGGGCGATCCGCTGTTCTATGGCAGCTTTGCCGGCATCTATACGCGCCTCGCGCAGCGTTACCCGGTGAGCGTCGTGCCGGGTGTGACGTCATTGACGGCTTGCGCCGCCGCCGCCGGTCTGCCGCTGGCGCAGCGCGACACGGCGATCTCGGTGATTCCAGCGACGCTCGCCGAAGAGGTGCTGACGCGCCGACTCGCCGAAAGTGACGTAGCCGCGATCATCAAAATCAGCCGGCACTTCGCGAAATTATGCCGCGTGCTCGACCGGCTCGGGCTGCTTCGTTCAGCGATTTACATAGAGCGCGCGACATTGCCCAATCAACGCATCGCGCCCTTGTCCGAGATCGATCCGGCGGAGGTGCCGTATTTCGCGATGGCGCTGATTTGCCGGGGCGAGATCTCCGGATGAGCGCGCTGCCGCCGGGCGTCGCGGTGGTCGTGCTCGGGCCGAGCGGCGCCACGCTCGCGCGGCGCGTGCGCGATTTGTTGCCGGATGCGCGCTTGCATGGCCCGCGCGCGCACCCCGGCGATTGGGATGAGAGCTACGAGCGGCTCGTGCCCCATCTCGCCGCGCTGTTTGCCGCCAGCACGCCGGTCATCGGGCTATGCGCGAGCGGCATTTTGATCCGCGCGGTCGCGCCGCTGCTCGGCGACAAGCACATCGAACCGCCGGTCGTCGCGCTCGCCGAGGACGGCTCTGTCGCGGTGCCATTGCTCGGCGGGCACCACGGCGCCAACGCGCTGGCCCGCGCGCTGGCCGAAGCGCTGGGCTGCCACGCCGCGATCACGACGGCCGGCGATCTCAGGCTCGGCTTTGCGCTCGACGAGCCGCCGCCGGGCTGGCGGATCGCCAACCCGGAACGCATCAAGCCGGTTGCCGCCGCATTGCTCGCCGGTCGCCCTGTGGCCCTCGTTGAGGAGGCATGCCGCGCCGGCTGGCTGCGCGCCGGCTCGGCGCGATGGGCTGAGCGCGCCGATCTCCGCATCATCGTCACCGATCGCGCGATGCCGGCCGATAGCGATGCCCTGGTGTTTGCAGTTGCCGCCGTGGTTTCGGTGGATCTGAAGGTCGATGAACCGGGCATCCAGGCTCTCGCCGCATCGCTCGGGGTGCCGGCGCGCTTTTTTCCGGCCGCGCGCCTACTCGACGAGACCGCGCGGCTGACGGTGCGCTCCGAGGCGGCGTTCCGCGCGACCGGCTGTTGGGGCGTCGCGGAAGGCGCGGCGCTCGCGACCGCCGGTCCCGGCGGCGCGCTGATCATGCGACGCCGCCAATCGCGCCGCGCGACGTGCGCAATTGCGCGCGCGCCGATGCCGCTGGACGCCGCGGTGATCGGCCGGCCGCGCGGCCGGCTCGCAATCATCGGCATAGGCCCCGGCGATCCGGGGTGGCGCACGCCGGAAGCGAGTGCGCTGCTCGCCGCTTCGGACGACGTGGTTGGCTATCGTCTCTATCTCGATCTGCTCAGTCGCGCGCTCGTCGGCAAATGCCGTCACGACAGCGAGATCGGCGCCGAACGAAATCGGGTGCGGCTCGCGCTCGATCTCGCGGCCGAAGGGCGCGCGGTCGCGCTCGTCTCGTCGGGCGATGCCGGGATCTACGGTCTCGCAGCGCTCGTTTTCGAGACGATCGACCGCGAGCAGCGCCGCGACTGGTCGGCGGTCGAGATCGCGGTGACGCCGGGCATCAGCGCGATGCAAGCCGCCGCCGCGCGCGCCGGCGCGCCGCTCGGCCACGATTTCTGCGCGATCTCGCTATCCGATCTGCTGACGCCCTGGCCCGCGGTCCGCGCCCGCATCGAGGCCGCGGCATCGGCGGATTTTGTCGTTGCACTGTACAATCCACGCTCGGCGCGGCGCGCGACACAGCTCGCCGAAGCCGCCGCGATCCTCCTCGAACACCGGCCGCCGGAGACGCCGGTCTTTATCGCGCGCAATCTCGGACGCTCCGGCGAAACACACCGGGTCATGCGCCTCGGCGAACTCGCCGATGCCGAACCCGACATGCTGAGCCTCGTGCTGATCGGCAACCGACAGACACGAATCATCCCCGGCGACCCGCCGCGGCTCTACACGCCGCGCGGCTATTTCGATGTAGACGGCCGATGACGGTGCATTTCATCGGTGCCGGACCCGGCGCGCCCGATCTGATCACAGTCCGCGGGCTGCGCCTGATCGAGCGCTGCACCGTGTGCCTGTATGCGGGCTCGCTGGTGCCGCGCGAGATTGTCGCCGCCGCGCCGCTGGGCGCGCGCGTCATCGACACCGCGCCGCTGACGCTTGATGAAATCATCGCCGAGATCGAAACGGCTCATCGCGACGGCGCCGAAGTCGCGCGGGTGCATTCGGGCGATCCCTCGATCTACGGCGCGATTGCGGAGCAGATGCGCCGCCTCGACCGACTCGGCATTCCCTACGACGTCACCCCCGGCGTGCCGGCTTTCGCCGCCGCCGCGGCGGCATTGCGCCGTGAATTGACGCTGCCTTCGGTGGCGCAAACGGTCGTGCTGACCCGCACCGCCACGCGCTCATCCGAGATGCCGGAGCGCGAAAGCCTCGAGCGCTTCGCTGGCACGAGCGCGACGCTGGCAATCCATTTGTCGATCGCCAATCTCGCGCGTGTCGTGCGCGAATTGCTGCCCTTTTATGGCAGCGACTGTCCGGTCGTCGTCGCGTACCGCGTCAGTTGGCCGGACGAGCGACTGATCCGCGGCACGCTTGCCGATATTCGCGTCCAGGTGAAGGCGGCCGGGATTACGCGGACGGCGCTGATCCTTGTCGGGCCGGCGCTTGCTGGCGAGGGCGGCACCGACAGCCGCCTCTATGCCGGCGACCATCACCACGTGTTGCGGCCGCGCCGCTCGGCCGGGTGACTCGTCCGCTCTGTTCGCCTCGCCGCGCAGTTGATAACATCAAGCCGCTGAGACAGTGCCTGGGGGCCGAACGGGTCGCCGAGAGAGCACGACGAATAATGGGAGGAGCGGATGACGACAGCCGATGAGGCCGCCGGCGGCCTTTCCGAAACCGAGCACAGCACCCAATTGCGCCGCGCCGTCGTCGCCAGCACGGTCGGCACCGTTATCGAGGCGTATGATTTTCTGCTCTACGTGCTCGTCGCGCCGCTCGTCTTCGCCAAACTGTATTTCCCGGACTCCGACCCGCTGGTCGGAACGTTGCAGGCCTTTGGCATTTACGCGGTTGGCTTTATCGCGCGCCCGGTCGGGGCGGCGTTTTTCGGCCATTATGGCGACCGCATCGGCCGCAAGGCGACGCTGATCGCCACCCTCCTGTTGACGGGCCTGTCGACCTTCGCGGTCGGCTTTGTCCCGAGCTATGCCCAGATCGGTATCTGGGGCGCGGTCATCCTGACCATCGTGCGCTTTATCCAGGGCGTCGGCATCGGCGGCGAGTGGGGCGGCGCGACCTTGATGGCGATGGAATGGGCGCGGACCAACAAGCATCGCGGCTTTATCACCGCCTGGCCGCAATGGGGCGGGCCGGCCGGACTCTTCCTCGCCAACATCCTCGTGCTGATCTTCAGCGCAATTTCGGGCGATCAATTCCTCGAATGGGGATGGCGGGTGCCGTTCTGGCTGTCGATCGTCATGGTCGGGATCGGGCTCTACATTCGGCTGGGCCTTCTCGAAACGCCCGTGTTTCAGCGCATCCTCGACAGGCAGCAGATCGCGAGCGCGCCGGTGTTGGAGGTGCTGCGGCGCCAGCCGAGGGAGATCATCTTGACGGCGTTGGCGCGGATGGCCGAGCAGGGCCCGTTCTACGTCTTTGCCGCCTTTCTTTTCACTTACGGCACGACCGTGTTGCACAGCTCGCGCGATCTCCTCTTGACCGGTCTTCTCGTCGGCACCGGCCTGTCGGCGGTGACGATCCCGCTCGCCGGCCATATCTCCGACCGCATCGGCAGGAAGCGCATGTACCTGATCGGCGCGGTCACGATGGGCATGTTCGGGTTTGTGTATTTTGCGATGCTGAACACGTTGGTGCCGGGCTGGATCTTTCTCGCGATCGTCTTGTCCTTTATCCCGCACGACATGATGTACGGGCCGCAGGGTGCATTGATAGCCGAATGCTTCAGCCCGCGGTTGCGCTACAGCGGTTCCTCGCTCGGGTACCACCTCTCGTCGGTGATCGCAGGCGGCCCCGCGCCCTTGATCGCGACGGCATTACTTGCCTCGACCGGATCGGGGTATTCGGTCGCGATCTATGTATTGATGTGCTCGATCGTCAGCGTGTCGGCGACAGCGCTTCTGCCTGACTACACCAATCGCGACATCTCACAGGAGCACATTTACGGCGCGCAGCCGGTTCCCGTGACGCCTGCGGCCGCAGGTCCAGCGCGCGCCGACTGAGCCTTCGCTAGACCCGTGCCAGGGCCGGCCCGCGCAGCCGGCCCTGCCGCCAGACAAGCGCGCCGACCACGAGGATGTTGGCGAGGTTGAACGCGATCCCGGTGGCGAAGGCGGCGGCGTAGAACCCGGCATAATCGTAGATAAGGCCGGCGAACCAGCCGCCGGCCGCCATCCCCGAGCCGCTGAACAACAGCATCGTCGGAATGCGCCAGGAGGCTTCGGCGGCGGGGAACAGCTCGCGGATCGCGACGACATAGGCCGGGATGATGCCGCTGAACCCGAGGCCGAATGCCGCCGCGACCGCGAAGAGGCCGGCCTCGTCCTGCGTCAGCACAAAGCCAATCATCGTGGTGATATGGCACACCGAGCCCGCCAACACGGTGCGCAGACCGCCGATCCGGTCGGTCACAACGCCCCAGAATTGCCGGCTCAAAAACGCGCAGCCCAGGAGCACCGACAGCATCGCCGCGCCATGCGTCGCCGGGATGCCGATGTCGCTACAGAACGCGACGAGATGGCCCTGCGGCATCGCCATCGGCACGCAGCATAAAAAGCCGGCGAGGCACAGGAATACCTGCACGGTCCAGGGACGCAGCCCGAGCACCCAGCGGGCTTGCGCCGAGCCGGGGAGGGGGGCGGGCTCGGCCGTTTCCGGCGCTGGGCCGAGCATCACGAGCGCCGCCGGCACGACGACCGCGATCTCGAACGCCGCGTAGATCAGCATCGTGTCGCGCCAGCCAAAGATCGCGATCGCGCGCTCAAACGGGGCGGACCAGATCGCGCCGGCGAGATAGACGCCCGAGGAAATCAGCGCCATCGCGCTGCCGCGCCGCCGGTCGAACCAGCGCGAGACATAGACATAGAGAGGCGCGTTGATGCCGGCATTGCCGAGCAGGCCGATACAGAGGCCGTGCCCGATCAAGAGGGTTGTCTGTCCGCCGAGGCTCGACAGCACGAGCCCGAGCGCGACCATCAGCGCGCCGCCGATGACTGTCCATCGGATGCCAAGCCGTTCGGCGAGCCAGCCCATTGCGATCCCGCCCAGGGCCGAGCCGAACCAAGCCAGCGCAAAGGCGAGCGCCGGCACCGAACGCGCGCTGCCGAGCTCGGCGGCGATCGGCTTCAGCGCGACGACCGTGATGTAAGGCGCGCCGAACGACACCGAGTAGATGGCGAGCGCGGTGAACGCGACCGCCCAGGAGGCGCGGCTGTCGATGCCGATCCTGACTGTGGCCGGCCGCGCCCGCCCGCCGATCGTTTCCGTCGCATCCATGCCGGCCATT
>VAZF01000355.1 GCA_005888425.1 Alphaproteobacteria bacterium | reverse complement strand
GAAACCATCGTCGAGGAATGGCCGAAACTGGCGCATCAGAGCGCGACGCTGAGCTTTACGCCGCCTTTCCTCGCGCAGGCGCTGCAGCTGACGCTCAGCCTGACGCCGGACAATGACGGCCAGCGCGTCGCGCAACGCGAGATCGCGGCGGCGATCGGCAATGCGTTCGACGCGCGCCTGCAGCGCATCATCATCAGCCGCTCGCAGGTCAATGCGGTGAAGTGGGCGTGCCTTATTCTGCAGGCGATCTGCGCTCTCACCGCGATCGCGATGGTGCATAGCGACGACCGTCTGTCGGGCGCGATCACCATGACGATCTTTGCGACCGGCATCGGCGCCTCGGTATTGCTGATCGCCGCGCATGACCGGCCATTTGTCGGCGAAATCGCCGTCGGGCCGGGACCGCTGCACGAGGTGATGCCGGAAAGCGTCCCCGTTGAGAAGAGAAGCTAAACCGGGTGAGGCGGCCCGGAAAGGCGCGTTGCGGGCGCGCCAGCCGGATCAGATTCGCGCGCGGTCAGTTGCCGGCGAGGGCCGGCTCGCGCGCGGCGTCGCGCTCCAGGGCGTCGAGCAGGATCTTCTGGTTGCGTACGACAAAAGCGTCGCGCTCGCGGAGAAAATCGTCGAGGAAGCCGTGACAGCTCCGCCGCAATCCCGGCGCCGTCCAGCCATGCGGCACGCCGTCCGTGTAGGCCAGGGAGATATCATCGACGACGCGGAACAACAGCGCGTTGCTGTTCTTCGTGATCGCGCGCAACCGCTTGCGGTAGCCGGCGATCCCCGGCAGCCGCGGAAACAGCCGCTCCATGACGGCAAGCTCGCTCCACGCCATATTGAGCTGCTGCGACACCGATTCCAAACCGTGCACCCAGCCGCTCACATTCAACAGATCGCCGAGCTCGTAGCAGAACTTGTCGACGCGCGGATCGAGAAAATCGTAATAGGGGTTGCAGACATCGCCGCGGAACCGCCCCTGGCGGATCAGCTCGTCCTTGATTGGCGTGCCGTCATACGGGACCATCCGGCAGAACGTCGCCGCGGTGCACCCATCACCGACGATCGCACGCAGGAAATCCAGATCCTGCCGCACCATCTGGAAGGTAGTCGCCGGCTCGAACAGCATGAAGCCGAATGCGAAATCGATGCTTAGCCGCTTCAACGTCGCGACCGCTTTCAAATTCTGTTCGACCGTGATGCGCTTGTTGAGCGTCTCGAGGCCCTCATCGTTGCCCGATTCGAGGCCCATATAGACGAGATAGAGCCCGGCATCGCGCATGCGCGCGAACAAGACCTCGTCGACCGCGTCGGCGCGGCAGCTGATCTTCCAGAGGATACGCCCGACGAGGCCGCGGCGATGCAATTCGTCGCAGAAATTGCCGGCCCAGCGCTGCCATTTGACGCCGTAGACCGGAAAGTCGTCGTCCTGGAACAGAAACAGGCTGATATGGTCGCGCTCGTGCAACAGCTCGATCTCGTCGGCGACATGCGCGGGATCGCGGGTGCGTACGACCTTGCCCGGCGCGGCACGGTAGAACATGTGGATCGAGCAGAAGGAGCACGTCCGGATGCAACCGCGGCTCGCCAGGATGTGCGTCGAGCGGCGCCCCAGAAACGCCCGCTCTATCTGCGTGCGGTCGGGATAGGGCAGCGCGTCGAGATCGTGGATCAGCGGGCGCAACGGCGCGCTGACGATGCCGCCGGCGTCGTCGCGCCACGCAAGCCCCGCGATGCCGCGCCACTCGCCGCCGGTGCTCAGCATATCGGCGAGCTCCAACAGCGTCACCTCGCCCTCGAAGCGCACGACACTGTCGAGCTCGGGGATCATCTCCAAGGTCGGCTGCCAGCTCAGGCTCGGGAAATGACCGCCAATCGTCAGGTGGCAGGCGACGCCGCCCTCGCGCAATGTGCGCACGAGCTCGGCAAAGCGCGTCAGATAGAACTGAAAGATCAGCGACAGGCCGATCACGAGCGGCCGCTCATGCCGCGCCGCCGCCAAGATCTCCTCGCGCTCGGCGTTGAAGTTGTAGCCGAGCACACGGTAGCCGAAGCGGCGCAATGTCGCCGACAGGTACCCCAGGCCGAGATTCTCCTCGTCCTGATAGCCAATCAGCATAATCGGGCGCGACGTGTCGCGCGGGCGTCCGCGCGCGGCCGCAAAATCCTCGCCGATCAATCCGTCAAAGGCGGGCATCGCGCCCTCCCTCGTGACCGGCTCAGCCGCCTCGCGCCTGCCCCATCGCGCGCTGCACGCCAGTCCATAGCTCGACCTGCGCCTGCGCGGTCGCGAGGTTCAACCGCGCGAGACCCGTCAGCACCGCCTGGCGCACCGAGGGCGTGCCAAATTCGAGGATCAATGCCAATGCCGGATCGGGCGGGTTGGGGTTGTGAATCCCCCAACGCAATGCTTCGGGAACCTGGGTCTGGGGACGTGAGACCGCCATTGTTTGCCTCCCTGTGTGGACGCCAGAGCGCGGAACGACGGGTGGACAGTTTCTTGCCACGGTGTTTTGGGACGAGGCCCGGCGCGCGGCGAACGTAGGTACAGTTAACAATCGGTTAAAAATAGTTCCTCAAGCTCAGGCCGCGCGTCAACCGTTTTTAGGCGAATTTCCATTCAATCGGCATTAAGTCGCCCGTGCCGGACACATTCCGAGCGGGCGTCACAGCAGCGCGCCCGAGCTGCCGACGCGGGAATTGCTCGAGGAACTGGGCAAAGAGTGGGTTGTTGGGAGAGCAAAGACCCTCATCCGACGGAGATTTTTCATGGCCCAGGAGCTTCTGGGGAAACGCATCGCCATTCTCGCCACCGACCGCTTCGAGGAGGCCGAGCTCTCCGAACCGCGACGCGCGCTGCTCGAGGCCGGCGCGGACGCAGCCGATGTCATCGCGCCACACGCCGGCTCGATCCAGGGCATGAACCACGACGAGGTCGGTCACAAGCTCCCGGTCGACCGCACGCTCGACGAGGCGCGGCCCGAGGAATACGACGCGCTCCTGTTGCCGGGCGGCGTCGCCAACCCGGACCGGCTGCGCATGAACGAGGCGGCGGTGCGCTTTATCCGCGCGATCTACGACCAGCGAAAGCCGATCGCCGCGATCTGCCACGGGCCGTGGACGCTGATCGAAGCCGATATCGTGCGCGGCCGCACGGTGACGTCATGGCCGTCGTTAAAGACGGATCTGAAAAACGCCGGCGCGACATGGGTCGACCGCGAGGTGGTGATCGATGGCGGCCTGGTGACAAGCCGGAAGCCCGACGACATCCCAGCCTTCAACAAGGCGATCATCGAGACATTCAGAAAGGGCGTGCCGGCGCAGCAGCGCTCCGCCGCGTGAGCATCGGCCGCTTTCGCGACGGCTGGTTGACGCGCTAGCGGCGCGACGCGGAGGTGTGGGTGCCGAGAATGGCGCCGCTCTCGTCGCTGAAATAATTCGGCGCCGAGCCGGGCGGGTTGAAGTTTTTGTAGACGCGCCCCGTTTGCTCGCTTGCCGCCGCGCCGCCGGGAAAGGCGATGATTGCGGCGCCGGGCTTGACGGAGCTGGGGCCAAAGGAATTGTCCGGCGGCATTTTCGCCGGTTGCGGCGAGTCCTGCGGCGCCTGCGACAGTGACTGCTCGAGCTCCCGGACGCGCTCGCGAAGCCGATCGCGTTCATCGACGAGCTCGGCGTAATCCGCGGCGAGGCGCTCCAGCTGTTCTTCGGCGTCGCGCGCGGCGATGCGCGCCCATAATCGCGCGATGTAGCTATCGGAGGTCTTGGCGGCGTCTTGGCGGAGGAGGCCCGCCACATTCGCGGCCAGCGGATCGGACAGCCGCGGATCGGGGAGCCGCGGATCGGATAGCCGCGGATCGGTCTGGCCGAGCGCCGCGATCAGGGGCGGCGGAGCGCGATCGATCGCAGCCGCGGCAGATACAGCGAGCGCCGGCTTGGGCTCGGTCGCCGCGCTCGCCGTCTCGATCCGGGCGCCCGAAGCGGGCAAGGCGTCGCGCGCGCGGTCGAGCTGCCGCTGCAGATCGGCATTGGTGCGAATGGCATGCTCGACCGCGATGCGTTCGGCAACGGCGATCCGCTTCTCATCGACATAGCCGATCGTCCCGTAGATCGCGGCGCACAGCGCGAGGATCGCGACACCGGCGCAGACCGTGACAGACCATGACAGCGGGAAGGCAAAGGCGCGAGCCGTTGCGGCGATGGGCCGGCCGCGGCGCGGCATCGGGTCCAGCGCGCTCGGCGGAACCCGCGCACCATTGACGATCTCGAGAAAGGATCGGTTATCCGGCAAGAGCTGGTGTTCCCCCCACCACAGACCGGGCATCGCACGCCGCCGCTACTTCGAAGAAGGCCCCGCGGAGGCGTCGCTGCCGCCTAGGCTATAGCGTGCGGCCTCCGGTGGGAACCACGAACTCGGCGCGACCTGTGACTTTCATCGGCGCGGGCCAGCCGCCACGCAGGACTGTACAGCGGGTCAGCCGCCGCGCAGGCGGTTGACGAAATCGGCGCGGCCGATCTGGCGGGTGCGGCGGAGGCGCTCGCCGGGGATTTGCCCTCAACTCATGAAGAACAGGTTGGCGGCTCCGAGATGTGGATGGTTGGTCAGGTTAGCGATCAAGGCCGAGGACGAGCCCGGCGCGCTGCCCTTAGCATCATAGTACAACCGTCCGCTGGCCGCCTCGTAGGCGAAGCGATTGTCCGGCGTCGCGAAG
>VAZF01000354.1 GCA_005888425.1 Alphaproteobacteria bacterium | reverse complement strand
CGACCGCGACATCGGCCTTGCCGCTGGCGAGCACCTCTGACGGCGTTATGTCCGGGCCGCCCGGCAGGATCCTCACATCGAGCCCTGCCTGTTTGTAAAAACCCTTTGCCTGCGCGACGTAAAAGCCGGCTGATTGCGCATCGGCCAGCCACTTCGTTTGCAGGACCAGCGGATCGGCGGCTTGCGCGGCGGCGAACAGGCCAAGACAGCAGACGGTAAACGCCGCCAACAAGGTTCTTTTCAGCATCTCACTCCCCTTACCCGCCGGGCGCTTTGAAATATACCCCGACAAACAACAGCACGGTCCCGGCGCACATCAACCCGATGCTCCAGAGTTTCGCGACCTTTGGCTGACGCGACAGGTTGAGCGCGGCAAACATGAGCGCAAAGCCGGCGAGGCTCAGCGCATTCATGCCGAACAGAAGGTCCCTAGTCAGCATCTCCATTGCGCACGCCTTTGCGCCGTCATGCCCGGCCTTGTGCCGGGCCCGGCCATGACGGATGAGGAGAGGCCGTCGACATTTGAATGTACGTTTGCGCCAGGATTTGACGTGGGCTCTGGCCAGATTGCGTTACTGCCGCACTCGTCGCAATCACAATCGGGAGCTGATCGGAGTCATTACCGCAGCCGCTTTCGCAGCGCCTGCGCATCGACCGGGGCGCGCACCTTGGCGTCATTGTCGAAATAGACATAGACGTCGCGCGGTGCGCGGTGCGGGCGGTTTGCCGTGTCGATCAGCGTGGCATCGTTCGGCTCGGCGCCTCGGCTCCACAAGCGGATGCGCGCCGCCCAGCGGTCGAGCGCCTCGTCGTCATAGCCGCTCGTGTAAAGCTCTTCGGAGCCGTGCAATCGCAGATACAGAAAATCGGCGGTGACATCCTCGGCATAAGGCCAATCAACCGCGTCGGCGAAAACCAGCGCGACATTGTGATGCCGCAACAGCCGCACAAAATCGGGATCGAGAAAGCTCGAATGGCGAATCTCGACGGCATGGCGCAGAAGCCGCTTGCGGCCGGTTCGGGTCCAGGCGCGACCCTTGACGCGGTGGTCGTGCCGCGTCGCCAGATGAGCCGCGGCTTCGCTGTCGCGCGGCAGCAATGCCAGAAACCGGTCGAGCTTTTCGACATCGAAGCGGAAGCGCGGCGAAAATTGCCACAGAAACGGCCCGAGCTTTTCTTCCAGCCGCAATATGCCGGAGGCAAAGAAATTAGCGAGCGGCGTCTCGATGTCGCGCAGCTGTTTCATATGCGTGATAAAGCGGCTGCCCTTGACCGCGAAGACAAAATCCGCGGGCGTTTCAGCGTACCAGCGCTCGAAGAATTCCGGCCGCTGCAGAGAGTAATGCGTGCCGTTGATCTCGATCGTGTCGACGTGCCGGCTGGCGTAGGACAGCTCGTCCTTCTGGCGCAGCTCCCGGGGATAGAAGCTGCCGCGCCAACCGCCATAGCGCCAGCCGGAGATGCCGATGCGGATCCGGCCAAGCCGAGCTCTGGCGGCATGGCTTGCGGCGCCGCGGCTCATCGCCGCCTGCCGCGGCGGCATGCTAGAAACCCGGCATGCTGACGATTTCCGGTCTGACCTACCGCATCGGCGGGCGCGCCCTCTTGAACGAGGCGAGCGCGCAGATCCCGGCCGGCGGCAAGGTGGGCCTCGTCGGGCGCAACGGTGCCGGCAAGTCGACGCTGCTCGATCTGATCCGCGGCGCGCTGCAACCCGATGCCGGCGACATCCAGATGCCGCGCGGGCATCGCCTCGGCTTTCTCGCGCAGGAAGCGCCGAGCGGCGAGCGCAACCCGCTCGACACGGTGCTCGCCGCCGATACCGAACGCGCGGCGTTGCTGGCCGAACTCGATCATGGCGCCGCGCCGCTGCGCATCGCTGAGATCGAGGCGCGGCTCGACGAGATCGGCGCCCGCGCCGCGCCGGCGCGCGCCGCGCGCATCCTGGTCGGGCTCGGGCTCGACGCGGCCATGCAAGAGCGGTCGCTCTCCGAGCTCTCGGGCGGCTGGCGCATGCGCGTCGCGCTCGCGGCGGTGTTGTTCGCCGAACCCGACCTGCTGCTGCTCGATGAACCGACCAATCATCTCGATCTCGAAGCGGCGCTATGGCTCGAACGCTTTTTGCGCCGTTATCGGCACAGCTTCATCCTGGTCAGCCATGACCGGCAGTTGCTGAATGCCGCGACGACCACGACCTTGCATCTCGATAACGGCAAGCTCACGCTCTATTCCGGCGGTTTCGACGCATTTCTGCGGGCCCGCCGCGAGGCCGCGGCGCGCCAGGCGGCGCTGGCGCAGCGGCAACAGCGCGAGCGCGAGCGGCTGCAGCGCTTTATTGACCGCTTCCGCTACAAGGCCTCGAAAGCGCGCCAGGCGCAGAGCCGGGTCAAGGCGCTGGCGCGGCTCGAACCGGTCGCGCTGATCGCCGATACGGCGCCGGTGACGCTGCGCCTGCCGCAGCCGGTGGGCCTCAGCCCGCCTTTGATCTCGCTCGACCGGGTCAGCACCGGTTATGTGCCCGGCCAGCCGATCCTGTCGCGGCTCGATCTGCGGCTCGACCCGGACGACCGCATCGCGCTCCTCGGCGCCAACGGCAATGGCAAGACCACCTTTGCCCGCCTTCTCGCCGGACGCATCGAGGCGTTCTCGGGGCAGATGATCCGCGCGCCAAAGCTCGCCTGCGGGTTCTTTGCGCAGCACCAGATCGAGGAAATGCGCCCCGCCGAATCGGCGTTCGAGCATCTCGCCTCGCTGATGCCCGACAGCCCGCCCGAAGCGCTGCGGGCGCGGCTTGGCGGGTTTGGCTTCAGCCAGGACAAAGCCTTTGTGCCGGTCGGCGAACTCTCGGGCGGCGAGCGCGCCCGGCTCAACCTGGCGCTCGTGACGTATGACGCGCCGGGCTTGCTGATCCTCGACGAGCCGACCAACCATCTCGACATGGAAACTCGCGAAGCCTTGGTCGCGGCATTGGCGGAGTATTCCGGCGCGGTCGTGCTGGTCAGCCATGATTGGCATCTGGTCGAGCTGGTCGCCGACCGCTTATGGCTTGTCGATGGCGGCACGGTGCGATCGTTCGAGGACGATCTCGAGGCTTATCGCCGCCGCTTGTTGGAGCGCGACGAGCCCGCCGAAAGCCGCGCGTCCGGATCGGTCGCCGTCAACTCGCGGCGCGCCGGCCGCCGCGAAGCGGCCGAGCGCCGCCGCGCGCTGGAGCCGCTGCGGCAGAAGGCGCGATCGGCGGAAGAAATGGCGGCCCGCCTCGCCGCCGAGCAGCAGGCGCTCGACCGCACGCTCGCGGAGCCCGGCGCGTTCGGCGAGGGCGCGGCGCTGGCCGATGCGCTCAAGCGGCGTGCCCAGCTGGAGCGGCGGATCGCCGAGGCCGAGGCCGAATGGTTCGAGGCGGCGACCGAGCTCGAACGGCTGTCAGAAGCCTGAAAAGGCGCTATCCCCGATTCGCGAAGCGCTTCGACGCAAGCCGGTGAATGCGCTTGCCGATCGGCGCGCGGCCAAAGGCCGCAGCGAGGCAATCAGGGCTCATTTGACAGGAGGGTTACAGCCAGTTATCAAGTGTTACCGAACGACATTTACTGTAACATGCCGTAAGAGGGTCCTCCTTACGCTAGGTTGCCGCCACCCAGTATAGGCCTTGCCATGGCTGACACACCTGCGATCGCCGACCGCAATCTAGAGGCGGCGACCAACATTTCACTTAAACGCGAACCAGCCTGCTTTGCTTTTCTATCGGCGCGTTCGTTGTCGCCGCCGATGCCGATTGA
>VAZF01000353.1 GCA_005888425.1 Alphaproteobacteria bacterium | reverse complement strand
ACCGACACAACAGGAGATCTCACCATGTGGGACAAGGTGACAGCGGAAGATCTGGAACGCGTTAAGCGTGGAGTGGCCACACGCCGTGCAGAGATGTTGTCCCGACACGCTGGAGAGCTGAAGGCTTTAGAAACTGAACAGGCTGAGATTGACGCCGTAGAGAAGGCGATCGCGCTGTTCACGCACAAATTCAAAATCACGAGCGCGGAGGTCGTTCCGTTGGGCAAGGAACGTATGCCGGTTGAAGCTGGGTAAACGCTCAGGTAAACGCTGATTTGAAGACATTGCGGCTCGACGTCAGACGAGCAGGACCATCGGCGCTGCTCTCGCAACAGTTTTTTGCGCTCTGTGACGATTGCGTGGCGTGATTGAACGGCGCAGGAACGGTGCTTCCGCCTTACCGCCGCGACTCCAACCGATTTAGAGTACCGCGCGCGAACGGGTGCGCAGGCGCCAGCGGCGCACTCCCTCCTCGAGGAGCGCTTCGGCGCAGCGGGCAGCTTGTTCGCCACCGGCGCCCCACGCCCTCGAGAACTCGGCGCCCTCGCTGCGCGGCCGATGGGGAGCCGGCAGCTCATCGAAGCGCACTCGGATGGGCAGCGGCACACCTTCACCGGCGATGATGGCCTCCTGATTGCGCAGTGTGGGAAGAGCCGCCAGCATCCCCTGCGCGGTGTCCGGCAATGCCGTTGCCACGAAACGCTGGTCCAGTTCGCTTCCCAAGCGAAGAGCGAAAATGGTGCCGCATTGAGACAGCGCGGTCGGCGACAATTCGCTGGGCCGCTGCGAAATGAGGCCTAGTGAGATTCCGTACTTGCGGCCCTCCTTGGCAATGCGGGTGATAGCCCGTGCCGCAGCGGCGAACCCGGCCTTCTCGTCCGCCGGGACATAGCGGTGCGCCTCTTCGCACACGAGCAGCAGTGGCGGAACCTGCCCGGGCCCGGACCACAGCACGAAGTCGAAGATGACCCGACAAGCCAGGGAGACCACGACGTCGGCGATTTCGGAGGGTAGCCCTGAGAGGTCCATGATGCTCAGAGGCTTTCCGTTCGCCGGCAGACGCAGCATGCGGCCGACAAACTGAGCGAGCGTGTCACGTGTCACCATCTCGGAGAACATGAACGAGAACCGACGGTCGTCGCGCAGCGACTCGAGCCGCGTCCTCAGCCGCAAATAGGGCGCCGAGGTGTCTGCTTTGTCGAGCTTGCCCATGGCACCGTCGATGAAGCGGAGAAGATCGGTGACACGGAACGGCACGGGGGTGTCTACCGTGATCGAGGTCGCGGCGGGGTCGTCCCCGGCATAATGGCGGCGCGCCCGTGTGATTGCATTCTTGAGGATGATCGCCTGCGCTTCCTGCTCTTGCGCGGTCCCGCCGCGAACCAGGATTCTGACGGCCTCCTCGAAATCGAAAAACCAGAAAGGCATTTGCAGATTATCCACGTCGATTACCTCGGCGAGTTCGCCGAACGCCGTCGTGTACTCGTTATGCGGGTCCAGCAGGACGATGTGCGCGTTCGGATGCTCCGCCGCGATCGCCGATAGGATCAGCGTCGCGGTGCAGGATTTGCCGGAGCCGGTCGAGCCGAGCACCGCAAAATGCCGGGTGAGCAGCGGATCCATCAACAAGAGCGCCGGCCGCGCCGGATCGTGGAAGAGCGAGCCGATGCGCAGATTGGTGCCCGATGGCGGGGCGAAGATGGCCGCCAACTCGAGATCGCTCGTACCGAAAACGGGCGCGCCTGAAACGGGGTAGCGCGAGATGCCACGGCTGAATTGCATACGGGAATCGTGAGTCGGAACAAGCTCGCCGAAGAGTTCCACGACCACGACGTCACGGGGCGGCGACCCCGGGTCGACCCGCGCCGCGTTGACGACGCCAATGACATCGTGCTCGGCACATCGCACCTTGACCATGTTTCCGATCCGGCCGAACCCATCGCTAGCCATGCCGGACTCGAGACACACCGTCACCTGAGAGCCGGCCGCGGCCGTCACGTGTCCCAGAATTTGCTTCATGCCCGCACCCGCTTTGATCGCGACTCAAATTAACTTGAATATGGTTAGAAACTGGTAAGCGGGCGGGCGGTCCTAACTCCGTGATACCCGCCGCCGGGGCGCGGCACGCGGCAGTCGATCGAACAGCCGAACACGCTCCGGTTTGTCAGGTAATCTGAGAGCCGCCCGGCCTTGCCACTTTCGGCCTCGTCGCTCGCCCAAGTCGATGAGGTTGAAAATCCGGTTTCCAAGCCCGCCCAGATGTTGGGTCGTTTCCGTCGAATCTCGGATGTAGGGGCAAAACCGGAAGCAGTCGATCTCCGGCGTGAGCTTCTGCTCAGCGTCGTCAGCAGACCCTCCCGTGAGTTAGCCAGGAACCGCAGGAATGAAGCCGAAGCGGTTGCTCGTCCGATCGACGACGTCGGGTGCTATTGCTCCAAAGCCCACCCGACAATTCCGACGGAAGCGGGCTTCGAGCGCCGCGAGGCCGAGAAGCGCAATCGTATCGGATGCCCTCGGCGCGGCGGTTCGCGACCCCTCGCGGGTTCGGTACACCGCCCCCGGTATTGCCTTCAGGAGAGTATTAATGAAAGCTTCCGGTCCATCGCAAACTTAGATTGACTATCGCCGATGGCTTGGGTCGATGCGATTCCTCCCCACCATCGCTCGCGAAGGAGGGCGATAACCTTTGTTTCTGCGCTCCTATTCGCACTCGCCAGCGGACTGATCTATGTGTATGCGCGGCCACCCGAATACAGGGCAGCAGCCCGATTAAAGATCACCCCGGCAGCGATGGTATCCGAAGCAAGCGATACGAAGAGCACCCCGAGCGTCGGAACCGACGCGACATCGTTTCTATCTGAGGTGCAGATACTGACGAGCCGGCCCGTTCTGGAGACCGCCTTCGAGCGACTTAGAGAAAAAGGTCCTATCCCAGAGCTCGGGGCTGATCCGGTAGCCGAGATACAGCGCTCAATGCGGGCTGAGCCGATCCCGGGCACCCAAATAGTCGAGCTTACGGCAGACAGTCACCAGCAAGGTTTGGTTGCTCCGCTTGTCAACACCGTTATAGATGCCTATCGAGAGCAGACGGCGGCAGTCTATCGGGGCAGTGCCGTCAGCAGCTACAGCGACGTCAAAGACGAAATCGGCAAGCTCGATCTAGAGATTCGGGCCAAGCGTCAAGCCGTCGACGCCTTCAGGGCGCAATATGACATCGTCTCGATCGAGCATAAGGAAAACGATGTTCTCGCCCAAATCGCCGGCCTGAACCAGTCCTATACCGAAGCAAGGAACCGCCTAGCGAAGGCGCAGGCGCATCTACAAGCACTACGGAACTCGATTGATGCCGGGACGCTTGTCGGTCGCCCCAAAGATGACCCGGTCCTCACCGACATCGAGCAGCGCGCGTCTGTGTTGCGAGAGCAATGGCAGGAGCTGCAGCGGCGTTTCACCCCTGCCTATCTGGCCTTCGACCCCGGCGCCAAATCATTGCAGGCGCGGCTAGACGCGCTCGAGAGCCAGCTTAAGACACAGCGCGCGACGAGTGCCCGGGCCGCCTTAGCAGAAGCGCAGGCGGAAGTAGCTGCAGCTCAGACTGCCAACGAACAATTACGCCAGGATGTCGCCGAGAACCAGAAGCACGCACAGGAGTTCGCTACCCACCTGAATCAATACAAAGCACTGCAGCAGGATCTCGATCATCTAGAAGGGATGCACCGCGCCGCACTTGATCGTCAGGCTAAATTGCAGGCAAGCGAAAAGCAGCGAGCGCCGCGGATTGACGTGCTGCAGGCCGCGAGCCCAAGCTTGGAGCCCTACTGGCCTGATTACAATCGAGACGCGCTCATTGCCGTTGCTGGCTCGGTGCTCTTCGGGCTGTTTGCCGCCTGGTTCGCCGATTTCCTGTCTGGTCCACAGACATTCCCCGCGGTTCCAACGATCACACTGCAGCACTCGTGGCTGCCGATGCTGCAGGGTCACGACGGGATTGCCCCGGCGGCAACGCTCACGGCACCTGAAACCGCACGCCTTCCAGCGCCGGCACCGATGCCTCGACAGCTGAACGACGCCGAGATCGCAGCGCTGATTGCCGCGGCAAAGGAAGATAACCGGGTCGCCGTCCTAGGCTTGCCTAGCGGACTGAGCGCTGAGGAAGTTGTCGCGCTGAGCTGGGATGAGGTGGATCTCGCCGACGGGATGATCCGAGTCGCTGGCGCATACGGCCGCAGCATCCCTATTAAAGACCCGTTCCGCGGTCTGCTCGCAGCGCAACGCGAGCGGCAACCCGGGGCGACAGGTACGGTTCTTCGTGGAAGGGGAGGAATAAGCGTCGATGCGCAACAGCTTCGAGAAGTTGTGCAACACGCTGCCT
>VAZF01000352.1 GCA_005888425.1 Alphaproteobacteria bacterium | reverse complement strand
TTGCCGCGGGACTCGCCTGGCCGATCGAGATTGCCGGTCCGGCGACCAATCCCGAGGGGGGCACCGCGGGTTGCGAGGCGGCGGGCCTCATCGGTGTGCTGAGTCCGGCCGAAATGGCGGTACGTCTCGGCCGCGCCGCGATCTTCGCGGCTCCCGCCCGCTACGAGCCCTTTGGCCTCGGTATCCTCGAAGCGGCCGCGAGCGGCTGCGCCTTGGTGCTCGGCGATATTCCGTCGCTGCGCGAAAACTGGGAGGGCGCAGCGGTTTTTGTCCCGCCCGGCGACGCGGTCGGGTGGCGCACCGCATTGCGCGACTTGAGCGAAGACGAGCGCGACCGCGAGCTGTGGGCGTTTGCGGCGCAGCAGCGGGCGCGCGGCTTTTCGCGCGAGGCGATGGCAGCCCACTATGCCGCGCTTTATCGCGAGATGGCCGGCAGCAGCGTCGAGCGCGAGGTCGCGTGATGACCAAGCTCGTGCTGTTCTGTCATTCGCTCCGCTCGGACTGGAACCACGGCAATGCGCATTTCCTGCGCGGCGTCTTGAGCGAATGCCGCCGCCGCGGCATCGCGGTCAGGGCCTATGAGGCGGCGGATAGTTGGAGCGCGCACAATTTGGCCGCCGAGC
>VAZF01000351.1 GCA_005888425.1 Alphaproteobacteria bacterium | reverse complement strand
CCTCGATGCATGGCGAGCCGCCTATCCCGATCTGCCGGTCACCGTCTACGATCCGGCACGGCTCGATATTGATCGCGCTCTCGACGGCGCCGAAATCGTGCTGGTACACGAATGGAACGAGCCGGCATTGGTGGCGCGCATCGCCGCGCATCGCCGCCGCGGCGGGCATTATCTGCTGCTGTTCCATGACACGCACCACCGCATGGTGACCGATCCCGACGCGATCGCCGCGTTCGATCTCGACGGGTTCGACGGTGTCCTTGCTTTCGGTGATGTGCTGCGCGACGCATACCGGCGACAGGGCTGGGGACGTCAAGTCTTCACCTGGCACGAGGC